>DASQCY010000189.1:0-10807 GCA_035634495.1 Allostellaceae bacterium | reverse complement strand
CTTGGCGCCTTCACGCGCGAGGGTCACGGCACACTCCGCACCAATCCCCGATGCGCCGCCCGTGACGATCGCAACCTTGTTCTGAACCTGACCCATAGGGGTCCGCCCTCGCGGGAATTCTAGCCTGACGCCGCTCTTGTTTCAGGCGATGCGAGTAGAGTTGGACTGTCTGATGATTCGCTCTATCTCGTCGACTCCGACCCCGTATAGCTCGGCGACTTGCGCCTGCGTCATCCCATAGCTCGCCAAGGCGCGGACGCGCCCGAATTGGGAGGCAGGTATTGCGCGGGTGTTGCGCCTGACCGTTCGCTGCCGTCGTGCGGGCTTCGGCGCAGCCGGCGGTTCGGCCTTTGCCGCGCTCATTGGCACCACCGGTGGGATTCTGAAGATGCGCGGCTGGCGCCGCGGTTGGTGTTCGGCTGACGGGACAGAGTTCTCAGCCGCTGCCGTCGCGTTGGCGGGTGCGGATTGCGGTCGCGGCTTAAACAGGTCTTCGGCGTTTCGGCGCGCTCTGTCGATTTTTTCGCGATCTGTATGATCGTTTAATGGCCATTCGGTCAGCAAGAGCTGCTCCAGAGCAAATCGTTAATATGAGATATAATGGTCGCCGGGAAGGCTACAAGACAAGAAAAGAGGCGCTGTCCGCATATCGTTCGTTTCCGTAGGATTCGATCTGCCCGATCATGCGGCCGAGTTGAGCCTTGTCGCGGCGGTTCAGCCATCGGTTCGAGTGGCGACGACAATGGCGCGCGGCGGGTCTTGCCAAGTGCACTCGACGCGGCCGAACCCGGCGGTACGCAGCGCGGTCAGATGCCCGTCCACGCCGTCGACAAATCGATCGCAGTTCAAGAAACAGCCGCCCGGTCTGAGAAGACCATAGATCGCGGGATAGCATGCAAAGATCTTTTCGCGGCTTCCGAGATTATGAAGGACGATTGCCGAGACCGCCAGATCGAACGGTCCTCCAACATGCTGCGGCCATGCCGGGTCCATCAGATCTGCAAGGACATAAGAGAACCGGTCGGCGTGGCCGGCAAGACGACGGCGCGCCTGATCGAGCATCGCCCGGGAATAATCTTGCAAAGTAATGTGTGCTGCGGGGAACGCCCTCAAGACCTCCTCGGTGACGACCCCGTAGCCGGCGCCGACGTCCAACACTTTGAGCTCAGCATGGGGCGGAAACGAAGCGGACGACAACATTTGCCGGAGCAGCGGGCGTCGTTCGGGATCGCGGGCGACGTCATGATCGATCCACCCTGCGACATAGTCGGTCGACTGCCAGTCGTGTGGGAAGGGTCGAAAGGTCTTGGCTTCGGAGGGCATCACAGACCTCGCTGTCTTAAACGCGCCGCACACCGTAGAACTGCGGCCAGCCGTCGCGGACATCCTGCAAGTACGAGTGGAACGCGGCCGGCTGGTCGTACATGCCGAGCGGCACATAAGACGGATTCTGCCAGAACTGCTGCTGCATCTCGCGGCAGATCTTCTGTTGCGCGGCCATGTCCGGCGCGTCGAACCACGCCTCTCGCAGCGCTTCCATTTTCGGATCGGTAGGCCAGCCGAACCACGAATCGGCACCGCTGGCGCGGAGCGCGATGTCAGGGCCGGGCGAGATGTTCCCCATGCCGCCGAGGTAGGTATAAAAGATGTTCCAGCCGCCTTTGTCGATGGGCTCGCGACTTGCGCGTCGGGCGACGACGCCACCCCATTCCATGGTCTGCAAATCTATGTTCATACCGATCCGCTGCAGCACGTCGGTGGCAACCTGCGCTTCGGCATAGATCGTCGGAATGGTCGAGGCGGCGAGGACGACGACCTTTTCGCCTTTATATCCGGCGGCAGCGAGGTTCTCTTTTATTTTGTTGAGGTCTTTGGGTCCTCGGGTGATCTCGACACCGACATCGCTGGCCATCGGTGTACCCGGGACGAACAGGCCGACATCGGTCTTGATCAAACTCGGGTCGGCGCCGGCGACGGCAGTCATAACCTCCTTCTGGTCGAACGCCGAGAGCACGACGCGGCGTACCGCGGCATTGTCGAACGGTGGGAACAGCTGGTTGAACCGCAGACAGCCGATCTCGCCGGTGCGATCCTTGACGGTGATGACCAGGTTCTTGTTGCGCTTCAATTGGGGGACCAGGTCGATCGTCGGGTTCTCCCACCAGTCGACCTCGCCCTGGTCGAGCGCCACCGAGGCGGTGCCCGGATCGGGCACGAAATTCCATACCACGCGGTCGACATGGACGATTTTCGGACCGGCGGTGAAGCTCGGCTCGCCGCTCGCGCGGGGCATGTAGTCCGTGTTCTTCTCGAAGACGACGCGTTGGCCCGGAACCCGCTCGGCGGCGACGAACTTGAACGGTCCGGAGCCGACCGCTTCCTTGACCTGCTCGAAAGCGGTGGTCTCAGCCAGCCGCTCGGGCATGATCGAACAGTAGGGTTCGGCCAGTGCGCTCGGCAGCAACGCGAACGGTCTTTTCAATCGGAAGCGGATCACCTTGTCCGAAACCGCCGAAAGCGCGTCGGTGCGTGCCATCAGCGCCCCGCCGATTGGGTAGCGCTTGGCCCACCGATTGATCGTGGCGACGCAATCGCGCGCCAGGACCGGGCTGCCGTCGTGGAATTTGAGCCCGTCGCGCAGGGTCAGGTCCCACAGTTTGCTGTCGTCGTCGACGCTATGGCGGTCGACCATCTGCGGCTGAGCGTTGAACGCAGCATCGTAGCCATAAAGCGTATCCAGCACCGCCAGCGCGTAGTTTCGGGTGATGTCGGCGGTCGTCCATACAGGGTCGAGTGATGCGAGGTCGGCGTGAGGGACGAAGGTGATCGTCTTCGCCGATTCTGCGCCGACGATGCGCGGGGCGGCCAGCGCTGTTGCGCCAGCGAGGGCGGTTTTAAGAAAGGTGCGTCGCTTCATCCGGGCGTTCCTTCGTCGCGTGCCTCCCTTCTAGCGCCACCCACGCCGGCCGGCAATCGGGGGCGCGACTTAGCCCGGCGCACCGGGCCTTTTTTACATCGGGCTCCTTTGGTTTTGGCGTCACCGCCGGGCGCGACCCTGCCCTCGAGCGTAACCGGACAAGGTCCGGTTTCTTTGTTGTCATAGTCATCGACGAGCCGTCGCTACATACTAACACCCGGCAGCGCAACTTGATAAGACCTGAGCGAAATCGTTCGAGACCTCGGGGAGGGTGGGAGGAAATTCACTATGAAGTTCGGCAACTTTCTGTTTCCAGACTGTCGGGACCCCGGGCGGGATGGCGTCGTGATCGACGAAACCTTGCGCGAGGCGTGGCTCTCCGACGAACACGGGGTCGATGTGATCTGGCTCGCCGAGCATCATTTCGACGGGATCTGCGCCTATGTCGACCCAATCAGCTTTGCCGGCGCATTGGCCACCTCGACGCGGCACAGCAAGATCGGCTTTGCCGTCGTGCAAACGGCGCTGCATCACCCGATCCGGCTCGCCGAGCAACTGGCAATTCTCGACAACATCACCAAGGGGCGCCTCATTGTCGGTTTGGGCCGCGGCTCGTCCTATAACATTTACGATTACCAGGGCTTCGGCATCGACCATCACGAAGCCCAGGCACGTTTGGAGGAAGCCGAGGGGATCCTTGTCAAGGCCTGGACCCGGGAGGACTTCGAGCACAAAGGCAGGTATTGGCACCTGAAGGTGCCGATGCTGCGGCCGCGACCCTATACGAAGCCACATCCGCCGCTGATCCGTGCCGCTTCGGGCGAGGCCTCGCTTCTCGAATTGGCGCGCCGAGGCAGTCCATTTTTGATGAATGTGCAGTCGATGGCGGTGACGCGCGCCCGCGTCTCGGACTATCGGAAAACGATGCGCGAAGCCGGCTTCGACGAGGAAACGATCGCCCACAATCTCGAACAGTGCTGGGTCTGGCGCAACGTCTTCGTCGGCAACACCGACGCCGAAGCCGAGAGCGTTGGGGTTCCGGCTTTCCAGGCGATGGCCGAGTCACGGGCGACGTTGCGCAACCGCATCTATCGTGAGACCGGCATGCGGATCGAGGTACCCCAGAGTGATCTGCCGTCGGCCCGCGCCAGTGTCGAGGACGGCTTCATCCATGGGTCACCTGGGACGGTGGCCGAGGCGATCGCCGAAATCGCCGCGCTTGGCATCGGCGGCGTGATAGCGACGTTCCGCTTGGGTCCGTTGCCGCACGAGGCAGCGGCCGGTAGCCTCACGCTGTTCATGCGCCAGGTCGCGCCTGAGTTTCGCAGCCCATCTGCGAGCCGGTAAACCCACGCCCACTTCCGCCAATTTGAGACCCAGTAATCGAATAAGGGATACCGCTGTGACTACGACCGTCATCCGAAATGCCGATTGGGTCATCGCCTGGGACGAGATTGCCGGGCGTCATATCTATCGCCGCAATATCGATATCGCCTTTACCGATGGTACGATCGTCTTTGTCGGACCTCATTATTCCGGGGCGGCGGACCAGGTCATCGACGGATCAGATCGCCTCATATTACCCGGGCTGATCGACATCCACTCGCATCCCGAACACGAGCCGCTCTATCGCGGAGTGCGTGAGGAGCATGGCTTGCGCAACATGCACATGACCGGGCTCTACGAACGCTCGCAGGCGTTCTCCGCACCCGACGACGAGGCCCGAACGGCCAGTGCCGAGTTTGCCTACTGCGAACTGCTGCTGAGTGGCGTCACCTCGCTGGTTGACATCTCGGCCCCTTGGGATGGCTGGATCGAGGTGTGTGCCAAGAGCGGGATGCGGGGCTTTCTCGCCCCGGGCTATGCCTCGGCGCGTTGGCGTCTCGCCAATGATTTCGATCTTCAGTACACCTGGGATGAAGCGCGCGGGCGCGAGGGCTTCACGAAGGCGCTGGCGCTGATCGACGATGCTGCCCGGCACACGAGCGGGCGCCTCTCCGGCATCGTCTCGCCGATGCAGATCGACACTTGCACCGCCGATTTGCTGCGCGACAGCCGCGATGCGGCGCGCGAGCGCGCGCTGCCCTTTACTGTACACGTCGCGCAGAGCGTCAGCGAGGTGCGGGAAATGATCCGCCGCCACGGCAAGACGCCAATCCAGTGGGCGTACGAGATCGGCGTCCTCGGCCCCGACACGATTCTCGGCCACGCGCTTTTCCTCGATACCCATTCGTGGATCCGCTGGTGGACCGAGACCGATCTCGAGCTGATTGCCGAAACCGGCGCATCGGTCGCCCACTGTCCGACGCCATTTGCCCGCTATGGCCAGATAATGGAAAATTTCGGCGACTATCTGCGTGCCGGTGTCAACATGGGGCTCGGCACCGACACAACCCCGCATAATCTCGTCGAGGAGATGCGCAAGGCGGCGGTCCTGGCTCGCATTGCAGCACGCGATGTCGCGACTGTGACCACATCGGATCTGCTGTACGCGGCGACGGCGGGCGGCGCCAAGGCCCTGATGCGAGACGATCTCGGCCGAATCGCCATCGACAAGAGGGCCGACCTCGTCCTAGTCGATCTGGCGCTGCCGCAGATGATACCGGTGCGCGATCCGCTGCGTTCGTTTGTCTATCATGCCGCCGACCGGGCTGTGCGCGATGTCTTTGTCGACGGACGGCAAGTCGTGGCTGAAGGCAAGGTCCTCACGCTCGACCAAGCAGACGCGGCCCATCGCGTCTACCGCGCGCAACAACGTATGCTGGAAGCGGCTCCGCGGCGGGACTACCGCGGCCGCAATGCCGAAGAAATCGTTCCTCTCAGCCTGCCGCTGGTTAAGTGAAGAAGCGGCGATCCGCGATCAAGTTTTCGCGCGGCGCGTTCTCGTGCGCGGCCGGCTGCGCTTGCGGCCGAGCCCGAGCTGCTTGGCCATCGCCGAACGCTGTTCGGAGTAGGCTGGGGCGGTGAGCGGATGGTCGCTCGACAGGTCCCAGCGCCTCAGATATTCGCTTACCTGCAGTCCATGCCGCATTGTGAGGTGCCGGCGCAACGTCTTACCTTTGAACCCACACTCGAGGCAAACCACTTGGTCGCGCTGTACCGATCGCCTGACCGGCACGGCCGGCGTCCGAGCTGGCTCCGGCTGGATCGGCTTCCCAAGCTGGCTGATCGCTTGCTGCACCGAGATAATCAACGCTGATAGCTGATCCGGTGCGAGGGTATGATTTCCGACATAACTCGCGACGATTTTTGTTACCGGGCGCAGGTCAACGCTTCGCTGCGTGCTGTCGCTGTCCATGATACTTTTCTCCCCGCGGATTCATTTTGCCTCCGTTACATAAGGCAAAACGGGAACCAAGAGAAACACTCTTTATTGAGCATTGACGGACCCCGGTTCGTCGGAGCAAGTCTAAGCCTATTTTTCGAACAACATGGCCGATGCCGTCGTGATGGTAAAACAGGCACTCTCCGACAGCAGCACCGCTACGCTGTCACTCGTTCGAGATTGCTCCTCGCCGGCTCGGTGAAGCCGAGCGTGACCGCCGCGTCGGAAGAAGCCTCTAGTATCATTCGGGGACGGTTTACCAAGTTAGTGCCGATCATCGTTAGCAGCCGCTCGAATCTTTCCTCGTCCTCGACACAGCGGAACTCTCGCACAGTTTCGACAAAGCGAAGGAACTGCCTCCTGGGTTGTATCGGAAATTGCATCCATGGCAGCTCGTCCCAGCCGATCGTATCTGGCGCTCGGCTAGGGCATCGGCGTGACGGGCGCTCTGAGCGGCCGACCGTTTGATCCCGAGATGCCAAACCTTGGCTACCGCCGAGTGCGGTGGAGTCGGCGCTCCCGATGATCCAGGCAAGACGGTGAACAATGCCTAACGCGGTCTTGTTGGTCACCTCGAGCCGCAGATGCAGCTGGTATGGGCTGATGACATCCCCTGCAGCACTCAGCAAGAAGCAGGCCTGGAACCATTTGTGGAGCGGAACATGGCTGCCCTCGAACATCGTACCGACCGTGGCGCGAAACTGTTTGCGGCAGCGGCAACAGAATTTTAGTCCGGCGCGCGCCCCCTTTCCGGTAACTGCGCCGATTCGATCGGTTGCACCACAACGTGTGCATACCGGTCCATTTGGCCAGACGATTTTTTCGAGCTTGGCATGCGCCGCCTGCTCATCCCAAAAATAGGGCCGCGAAATGATGGACATGATCGTGCCTCGCTACAACGGAGCGCAGAAGCAATCCTCCCGCATCTCGTATTCACCAATTAGCCCTATATCCGACGGTGTAGACAATTACAACTAAACCTAATTTTTTTGTTAAAATAGACAACTTTTTGACGTTCTGACACCTGTCATGGACGGTCGTTCCCCCGCAACGGCCGAGTGTCTTTCGAAAAGCCGAACGATCCCGCATGATCAGTCATGGCGATCCAAGGCTGGAGAGGCGTCATGAAGCTGTTCGATTTGTCCGGAAAAGTCGCGATCATCACGGGTTCGAGCCGCGGCATCGGCCGAGCCATCGCCGAGGCGTTTGCCGAGGCGGGCGGCAGAGTGGTCATCTCGGCCCGCAATGCGGCGCCCTGCGAAGAGGTGGCCGCAGCGATCCGTGCCAATGGCGGCGCGGCGATTGCCGTGACGGCGCGGATCTCCGATAAGGCGCAGCTCGAAAATCTCGTCGCCAAGACGCGCGAAGCGTGGGGTCGGATCGACATTCTCGTCTGCAACGCTGCGGTAAACCCGCATTACGGCTCGCTCGAGCAGCTGACCGACGAGGTGTTCGAGCGAATGATGGTCAACAACGTCTTGAGCAATCTCTGGCTGTCGCGCATGGTCGGGCCGGAGATGCGCGCGCGGCGCGACGGCGCGATCATCTACATCATCTCGACTGCGGCATTGCGCGCGAATACGATGCTCGGCATGTACGGCGTGACCAAGGCTGCTGATTATGCCTTGTGCCGCAACCTCGCCGCCGAATGGGGCCCCGACAATGTGCGCGTCAACTGCATCGCGCCGAGTGTCGTGACGACCCAATTCGCCCGCGTGCTTTACGAAGACCCGGCGCGGCGCGCGGCGCGCGAGGCCGCGACCCTGCTGCGCCGCTTGGCCGAGCCCGAAGACATCGCCGGCGTCGCGCTGATGCTCGCCTCGCGCGCAGGCGCCTATATCACCGGCCAGACGATCGTCGTCGACGGCGGCACGACGATCGCCCCATAAGGTTCGGCGGTACACACTTGGCAGAGGTCCACCTAGTAAAGGTCGCCTGGGCGTTAAACGTTGAGGTTATAGATTCTCACCGCGATGAGTTCCGATCGGTTCCGATTGTGAACCAAAACGCGATCGGACTGTGAGCGTTCTCGCCGGTAGGACGTTGCCGACTCGGTTGTGCTCCGAGCTCAACGTTTCCTTGCCGGCTCAGTCGCCCGCATGGGGCGACGGCGATAGGTTCGATCGACTGATTTCGATCTCTTATCACCCATTCAGGAACTTAGTGGTACAAATCTAGCACTTGGTTCCCACGCCTGACGGCAGCGTTGATTTTATCGGGATTGGCGGTCCAGACGAACGGTCTCGGGTTGTCGTTTGGTCTCGACGACGAAGCGCCCGAGCATAGCCTGCGAGGAGCAGAGAGATGAAGTGAAGCTGCCTGTGTGAAGCGGTACGGTTCGAAATAACCGGTACTCCGACAGCCTTTGATCTCTGTCATTGCTCGCGCTGCAGGGAGGCCAGTGGCTCGGCATTTCTAGCGGAACTGGAATTCAAGGCGGCGGAATTCAAGTGGATCAGCGGAAAATCATTGGTCAAAACCTACGAGGCGCCCGTGCGCAACAGACCGCCGGGGTATCGAAGGACATTCTGCACGGTGTGTGGTGCGCTGGTGCCGACAGTGGATCGGAACATTATCCGCATCCCGGCTGGAACCCTTGACGACGATCCGGGAGTTCGGCCGCGGCGCCACATCTTTGTCGACTTCAAAGCTCCTTGGTTTGAGATCACCGACACGATCGACCAATTTGGCACGAAACCAAAACCAGCCAACCAGTGAATAGGGTCAGGCCGGGCGGATAGGGTATCAAGTGTTAGATTGGTATCACTAGTGAGTGACTCCGTTCTTCGGCTTCAATTGATCCAGGAACGCCGGTAGTTCACGCTGGAACTGCTGATCATTGCTGGGGTTATCATTGAAAGAGTCGTGTTCCATCTTGATCGGATTGTCGCCGTAGTAGGTTTCGTCAGCCCAGATCAGTAGTAGTTCTTTGCTATGCTGCCGCGAGACGAAGACGGCTCTGATCGGATAGGAGTTGCCGCCCTTGGTCTGCCACATGATCATGGCATCGGCCATAGTGTCGAATATTTGTGGTGAACCATAAACAGTAATGGAATGTCGGAAGAAAAACCCGTCGAAACCGGAGATCGTCCACTCTTGCTGCGAATGGCCTGAAAGTTCCCACATGGATTTCTTAATGAAGTTATAATCTGTATAGTTGTTCCGAGAAATATTCGTGTTCGGCGGAGCACCGCCAGAGAAACCGGCCATGGCCCAGACTGGTGTCTCGGTCCTAGCGCTGGGTCGCGCCTGATTTTCGTATTCCTCCCAACCCTGCGACCAATCCACACCGCCTGCGGTTAGGACAGGCATTCGTATCGCACCCGGTTGCTTTAGGATGTCATAAGCGGGATTGATCTCCTGCGCTGCCTCCTTACTACCCGTCTTATCCTGGTGATACTCGACCAGAATTCCATTGCGGGCTTTCTTTAGTTTAGCAAGGAACAGACTTTGTGTGGCATCGGGGGATAGATTTTTTACTTCATCGCCAGTAGGGTACAGTCCTTTTACATCGACCCCAAATTTCGCGAAGACAGCTATAGCGTCCCGCACAGTCATCTCAAGTAGCGTTTTAGAAACCCGCATTTAGTCTATCCAAAATCCGTGAGATTACATGACTCTACAACGCCGTGCTTACGCGAAGCTACCGACCGCGAATCCGATCACGCGATACCTGCGAGCGCGATGCGGTGTTGTCGTGTCGCGGCAACTGCCGAAAGGATGTCTTCGTCGCTTGCCGCAATATTAGATTGTGTTCATCTGGCATAGCCATGTGATGCCAGATGATGGTTGACGAGCAGTTGACGACCCACTCGACCCATGCTGTTCTTTAGATGAGCAAACGAAGAACGTCGGTGAGAGATGATCCCGCTCCACGCGGCCCGCATCGAGGATCTTGGGCCGGGCGATCTCGTGAAGGTCGATTGCGCCGAGCGCTGCCGAAGGCTCCTACGGAGTTACGCGGGCATCGGTATCGGCAGGTGACTGTCGTGGCGGTCAAAGCCCCCGTGTGGCGGTCGCGGCATTCGCGAATGGGTCATTTTGCGTCATAAGGTCGGGGAATTCCGCGATCTCGTCGGGGAAGAGCACGCCACGATGGGCGAGGGACATCTCGCCTAGCGGACCCGGCTTACCAAGGGCTTACTTCTCTAAACACGTAGCGTCTAATGCCAGGAAATAGCAGCCTTTTGTCTGGTTGACTTGGTTGCGCACCGGGATCAGCGCCGGCGGTCGAGCGCGCGGCTGACCACCTCGCGGATAGACCGGGCTATCACGGCGGCGGACTCCTACTTCCGCTTGATTGGCCTCGAAGAAGACATTCACATCGGCCAATACCTGAGGTGTCGTCTGATCCACCTGTTCCCACCCCTGTTACGCCGATTTCACGCCCGTGCTAGGCCGGCGATCATCTCGTGTTTTCTGGCCAGGAGATTGATCTCTAAGACCGATCTAACCAATTGATTTCGCGTGCTATTGTCGACAACGACCAAGCCCGGAGCCGGCCCAGAAACGAAAAATTCGTCCCTGACATCGGCCTCTAAGCAGGGGCGAGAGCCTTCGGATCC
>DASQCY010000188.1:0-2894 GCA_035634495.1 Allostellaceae bacterium | reverse complement strand
AAGAGGGCGAGCGCCGCTGCGGCAGCCGCCGTTTTGAACACGTGAGCGAAATAACTCATCGGATCCCCTGTTCGAGCCTTCGTTGTGGCGTCGACCTTATGCAATCTTGGTTCACTGCGCAAAAGCCGCGCCATAAATTGTCTCTGAAGGGCAGGAGAGGAATGGAGGAGCAATGAGCGCCGACCAGGATGTTGTATACACCTCGGCGGTTTCGCTGCTCGACCGTTACCGGAAGCGGGAGCTGTCGCCGGTCGAGGTGACCCGGCTCCTGCTCGATCGTCTCGACGCGCTGCAGCCCAAGATCAACGCTTTCTGCATCGTCGACCACGACGGCGCGTTGGCGACTGCGCGTGAGTCCGAGCGGCGTTGGCTGAGCGGGAAGGCGGTCGGCAAGCTCGACGGCGTTCCGGTCACGATCAAGGATCTGATTCTGATGCGCGGTTTCCCGACCCTGCGCGGGTCGCGCCTCGTCGATCCTGACCAGGACTGGTCGGAAGACGCGCCGGCAACGGCTCGCCTGCGCGAGGCGGGTGCGGTCATCCTCGGTAAGACGACGACACCGGAATTCGGCTGGAAGGCACTGGGCGACAGCCCGCTGACCGGGATCACGCGCAACCCGTGGAACCTCGCGCGCACGCCCGGCGGCAGCAGCGCGGGCGCTGCCGCGGCCTGCGCCGCCGGGATCGGGCCCCTGCATGTCGGCAGCGACGGCGCCGGCTCGATCCGCATTCCTGCCGCGTTCACCGGTATCTTCGGGTTGAAGCCGAGCTTTGGCCGGGTACCGGCCTACCCGCTATCGGCGATGGGACTGCTCGCGCATCTTGGCCCGATGGCGCGCACCGTGGCCGATGCGGCGCTGATGCTGACCTTGCTGTCGGCACCCGACCATCGCGATTCGTATGCTCTGCCGCCCGAAGAGAGGGATTGGCGCGATGGGCTCGAGGGCGGTGTGCGCGGCTGGCGGATCGCCTACAGCCCGACCTTGGGTTACGCCAAGGTCGATCCCGAGATCACCGCTGCGGTCGGCGAGGCGGCGCGGCAATTCGAGACGCTGGGCGCCGTCGTCGAAGAGGTCGGCGCGATCTTTCCGTCGCCGCGTGAGGCTCTGTTCACATTATGGGCGGCGGGTGCGGCCAAGCTCCTCGACGCTTACCCAGCAGACAAGCGGGCGCTGGTCGACCCCGGTCTGGTCGCGACGGCGGCCGAGGGCGAGCGGATCAGCGCCGTCGATTATCTCGGCGCCGACCTCATCCGCACCGCGCTCGGCCAGCAGATGTCGGCATTTCATCAGAAATACGATCTGCTGCTGACGCCGATGATGCCGATCCCGGCCTTGCCGGTGGGTCAGGATCTTAACGACTCGGCGACCGAGCGGCATTGGATCGACTGGTCGGCGTTCAGCTACCCGTTCAACATGACCCGCCAGCCGGCAGCCAGCATCCCGTGCGGGCTGACTGGCACCGGGTTGCCGATCGGCCTGCAGATCGTCGGCCCGCTTTATGCCGACGCCCGCGTGCTGCGCGCGGCGCGCGCCTTCGAGACGACCCAGCCGGAACGGCGACCGCCGCTCGCCCCTTAACAAGGATTCGCCGGGAGACCGTCGGGGCCCGGATCGCTGCACGCCGTATCACTTGCCGGATCCTATTGACGGGAGTACCTGTTGTCGGACAGTTCCTTGGAGGCTGAGATGGCAGACACGAATACCGATCCCCCGACCGAGGCGGTGAGCCCGTCGGGGATCAACCACCTCGTGCTGAATGTCCGCGACATCGACGAGTCGCACAAATTCTGGACCGAGATCGTCGGCTTCAAGCAGGTCGGCGAATTGCATCCGCGCGCCGATCGTCCGGTTCCGCCGAAGATGCGCTTCTACAGTGCGGTCAATGACGGCAAGCTGACCCACCACACTGTCGCCTTGGTCGAGAGCGCGAACCTGCCGCCCCCGGCCGAGTGGGTACTGGCCAATAGCCAAGTGGCGATCAACCATGTGGCGCTGACCATGCCGAGCCGCGAGGCGTGGCTGAAGCAGCTCGCCTTCTTGCAAAGCCGGGGCGTCAAGTTCAATTGGCGCGTCAACCATGGGGTGACGCACAGCGTCTACATCAACGACCCGAACGGCTATGGCGTCGAGTTCCTCTATGAGATGCCGCGCGAGATGTGGGAAAACGACATCGACGCCGGCATCAACTGGCTCGAAAACCTGCCCACCGAAGGCCCCGAAGCGCTGATCGACCGAACCGACACTCCGAGCTTCGGCAAGGCGCAACCGGCTGCAGCCCCGGCGGAGTAGAATAAAAGGCGCGTCGAGCGCCGCCTTCGCCTCTTCGAGGTCGGGGTCTCGAAACCCCTCGGCGAAACGTTTGTAGATTGCGCGACAGGGTCGCGCGCCTCGATGGCAAGCCACCGCGGCATGACGGTTTCAAGAAGGGCTAGTCCCGCAATTCGCGCGGGCGGCCGCCCGGTTCGAAAACCTGGCGACCTTGCCGAACGGCGCTCTGAACCAGCCGGTGACGGTCCCCGAGAGCGGCCGGCGCCGCGAGATTACCAAGCGCGAGGCGGTGTTCGCGCAGCCCGTGAACAAATCCGCTTCCGCCGATCCGCGCTCGCTCGAGATCTGCTCGACCTGCTGATGAACCTCGAGCAGCCGGCGGCGGTGGCCCACGGAGGTGATGCGGAGATCTTTGAGTGCAGTCCTCCCGGAGCGCCGGGCGAGCCTCTCGAGTTCGGCTCTGATACCACCCTGTCAACTTCCCTCGACCATGCGACCCGGGTTGAGGATGTGCGCCGGGTCGAAGGCGTCCTTGACCCGGCGCGAGAGGCTCGCCCGGCGCTCCGGGAGGACTGCACTCAAGGATCTCCGCATCACCTCCGTGGGCCACCGCCGCCGGCTGCTC
>DASQCY010000187.1:0-3745 GCA_035634495.1 Allostellaceae bacterium | reverse complement strand
TAGAACGGCACGGCAGTCTCTCCTCGCGCAGGGTGGTTACGAGTTGAGGAAATCCCGCACTCGCTCGATCTCCTCGATCGCCCCGAATTGCGAGCCGATCAGGATTTCCTCGAAGCCCAATTGCGCGACGCGTTTGATGCGCCGGCGCGCCTCATCCGGCGGGCAGATGAAATTGACCGACGCTACCTTAGCCAGCTCCGCGGATTGGGGACGCTCAGCGAGGTCGATCGAGCAATTGGCGAGGACGGCATTGGTGCCGCCGGCCTCGCGGTAGATCTTCATGCCATATTCGAGATCGTCCCAGGTGCTGAACCGGCCGGACGGGGTCCAGCCCTGGGCTTGCTTGGCGGCGTAGGTGATCCAACGGGGACTGCGCCAGGCGCCGATCAGGATCGGCGGCCCGCCCTTGCATCCCGGCCAGGTCGATAGGGTGCCGCTATTGACCGGCTCGCCGTTCCACGCGCGGTTCATGATTTCGAGGCCGTTTTTGAAGGTGCGGAAGCGGTGATCGTAATCGTAGCCGAGCAGCTCAAAATCGTCGCGCGTCGAGCCGCTGCCGACGCCGAGGATCAGGCGGTTGTTCGACATCGCCTGCAGCGACTGCACGCGATGGGCGAGTTCGATCGGGTTGCGCAACGGGAGTTGCAGCACGGCGATCCCGAGCTCGACCCGTTGCGTCACCGCGGCGAGCGCCGTCAGCACCTGGAGCGAGTCCAAGGTGGGTCGGCCGCGGCCCACCGAATCACCGACCCAGACGCCCGGAAACTCTCTGGCTTCGACCTGGCGGGCGAAATCGATGATGCGATCCATCAACCCATCATGGCCGTTCGCCCGATTTTGCTCTGAAGGGGGGCGGATCCGTATCATCGTGCTGACGCGCATGCAGCTTTCCCTCTCAGTGTTCCCCGAGGCTACGCACGGCGCCACATCGGCGGCCGCGCACGGACGGGGTCGAGCAGCGACCAGTCGCCGTCCTCCAGCACGTGGCCCTTCGGATAGGGCGGCCGCGGCTCCAGTCCAAGAGAGCGGACGACGCGATCGTCGCGATAATAACATTGCAGGACAACGCGGGTCAGCGTCGCAACCGCAGCCCCGCCCTTACCGCGCAGTTCCAGCGCCACCGCCTCACGACGTGCCGGGTCGAGACCGGCCAACGGCGACCCGGCGAGGCGCGCGAGCCCGTCCAGCGCCTCCCGCACAAGGCCCGTGTCGCGGCCAAGCGTCGCGACGATGTCGGCCTGGATCGCCGGATCATCAGCACCGGGTACATCGAATTCCATACTGGCTGGGATGATGGCTCCCGCGATGGCCCGCAGATCATCTCTCTGGGCCGGGGTGAGGGGGCTGTAGGCGGACATCGCTTGCCTCAATCGAACAGGTTGGCCAGCCGCTGCTTCATCTGATCGGCGATGTAGAGCGCCAAGGCCTGGATCGTGGATGTGGGGTTCACGCCGCCGGAGGTGACGAACAGGCTGCCGTCGACGATAAACAGGTTTTTCACGTCGTGCGACCGCCCCCACTCGTTCACGACCGAGCGGGCCGGGTCGGCGCCCATGCGTGCGGTGCCCAGAAGGTGCCAGCCGCCGTACAGGATGGGGCTGTTGACACAGATGTCGGTCGCCTCCGCCGCGGCTAGGATCTTCTTCGCGTGGGCGATGCCATGCTCCATCATCCGCGCAGTGTTCTCGCCGATCCTGTAGTCGATCCGCGGCGCTGGGATGCCGTGGCTGTCCTTCATCACCGGGTCGAGTGTGACGCGGTTATGCTCCTCCGGCAGGTCCTCGCAAATAGCGGACAGGCCCAGGCGATGACCATTGAGGCGGCGGAAGGCGGCGTGATGGCCGGCACCCCAGGGCAATAGCCCCTTCGCCTCGCTGGCGACGGCCTCGGCGACCGGCCCGACGCCGCGGCCGAACTGAAACGTGTAACCGCGCACGAAGCCGCGCGACCGTTCGGTTTCGTAAAACTCTTTGCTCCATAGACAGGTCGGGGGCGCGCGATTGCTGTCTGTCTCCTCGGCCACATATCCGTAGACCTGGGCGTAGGGGTGGAACATCAAGTTCTTGCCGACCAGCCCGCTGGAATTGGCCAGCCCGTTCGGGAAATGCCCGGAGGCCGAATTCAGCAACAGTCGCGGCGTACCGACGCCATTGCAGGCGAGCACGACCACCTCGGCGGCCTGGAATTGCTCCCTTCCGTCCGCGTCGTAATACACGACCCCAGCGGCCATGCCGTGCGCGTTTGTCGTGATCTCGCGCACCCGGCAATGAGTGCGCAGTTCGACGCCGGCCCGCCGCGCCGCGGGCCAATAGGTGATGTCTGTGCTCGCTTTGGCCCCCTGCGCGCAAGCCGGTGTGCAATGGCCTAGATTGATGCAGCGCGCGCGCCCCTCGTAATCCACGGTGGCGACCGTGGTATCGGACGGCCACCAGTGCCAGCCAAGCCGATTCATCGCCTTCGCCAGCATTGCGCCGGAGCGACCGAGCGGAAGCGGCGGCATCGGCGGGTTTCTCGGCGGAACGCCGGGATCGCCGGCGAGGCCGGAGACCCCCATCATCCGGTCGTTCTCCTCGAAGAACGGCACCAAGGTGTCGTAATCGACGGGCCAGTCTTCGGCCACGCCATCGAGGCTCTTGACGCGGAAATCGGACGGATGCAGGCGCGGAAAATGCGCCGTATACATGACTGTGCCGCCGCCCACGCCGTTGAAGTTCACGACCTTGATCGGCGAGTTGTCGTCGTTGATCGGGTAGTCCTCGGGCCGGGCACGGATGTTGGGACTGGGGGAATAGTCGCCAAAGGCACGCGCCTCCCAGTCGCGTCCCGTGCTCGGGTACGTCGCGGGGTTCATCCAGTCCCCTTGCTCGAGGCAGAGGATGTGCATCCTCGTGTCGGCGAGACTCCAGGCCACGGCCGCGCCGGACGCGCCGGCGCCGATGATCAGCACATCCACGGGATCGTTCATGCCGCCCTTTCCTGTATCTGTCCCAGCATGCCTCGATCGGCTCTCGAGATGCAATGCCGCGCCAGCCTTGTGACGCGGAGCGGCGGAGCTGGCCCCTGCTGCCCGTGGGTTGCCACCTTTCGTTTCGCCGCCGCCAATGTTATGGTCAGTTTGCAACAAGAAATTGGCCCCCGGCTTCGGGTCGATCGCCTAGAACGGGAATATTTCTGATGACCACTGCCGAGGTCGCTGCCGGCCCACTTTCCGACTTCGATCACCGCGCCCAACTGCGCCGCGCTGTGATTGCCAGCACCGTTGGCACGACTATCGAATGGTACGATTTCCTGCTGTATGGCCAGATGGCGGCACTGGTTTTCGCCAAGTTGTATTTTCCGTCGTCCGACCCCTTGACCGGCACCTTGCAAGCGTTCGCCGTTTTTGCGGTCGGCTTTGTCGCGCGTCCGATCGGTGCGGCAATCTTCGGCCATTACGGCGATCGGATCGGCCGCAAAGCCGCGCTGATCGCGACCTTGCTGCTGACCGGCCTGTCGACCTTCCTGGTCGGATGCGTCCCCACTTATGAGCAGATCGGCATCTGGGGCCCGGTCGTGCTGGTCGTACTGCGCTTCATCCAGGGGATCGGCGTCGGCGGCGAATGGGGCGGCTCGGTGTTGCTGTCGATGGAGTGGGCACGCACCAGCAAAAATCGCGGTTTCCTCGCGGCCTGGCCGCAATTCGGCGGGCCGGCCGGTTTTTTCCTCGCGAACCTCGCGATCCTGGCATTCAGTCAAATGTCGGGAG
>DASQCY010000186.1:0-4113 GCA_035634495.1 Allostellaceae bacterium | reverse complement strand
CTGCTTTGGCGAGACGTCGATCAGATCGATGTCCTGCGGTCGCTGCATCACGAAGTCCCCGCCCTTGCGGCAATTGGTCAGTTCGGCGGTGATCCGGCCTTGCGCATCGGTTTCGACATTGGCCTGGGCGATCGCGTACCGGCCCTCGTCCATCGCCGAAAGATAGACCACCTCGTCCGTGACTTGGCCATCGACCACCTTGCGGTAGGGGCTTTCAATGAAACCGTATTGATTGACCCGAGCATAGGTCGCCAGACTATTGATCAAGCCTATATTCGGACCTTCCGGCGTCTCAATCGGGCAGATCCGGCCGTAGTGGGTCGGATGCACGTCGCGCACCTCGAAGCCCGCGCGCTCGCGCGTCAGTCCGCCGGGACCGAGCGCCGACAGCCGACGCTTGTGGGTGATCTCGGACAGGGGGTTGGTCTGGTCCATAAATTGTGACAGTTGCGATGAGCCGAAGAACTCGCGCACCGCCGCCGCTGCCGGCTTCGCGTTGATCAGGTCGTGTGGCATGACCGTGTCGATCTCGACCGAGCTCATTCGCTCGCGGATCGCCCGCTCCATGCGCAGCAGACCGATGCGATACTGATTTTCCATCAGCTCGCCGACCGACCGGACCCGGCGGTTGCCGAGGTGATCAATGTCGTCGATCTCGCCGCGACCGTCCTTTAGCTCGACCAGCACCTTGAGGATCGCTAGGATGTCGGCCTTACGCAAGGTGCGCACCGAGTCGTCGGTATCGAGCATCAGCCGCGAGTTCATCTTGACGCGGCCAACCGCCGACAAATCATAGCGCTCTGGGTCAAAGAATAGGCCGTTGAAGAGCGTCTCCGCCGTTTCCAGCGTCGGCGGCTCGCCCGGGCGCATTACACGATAGATGTCGATCAACGCGTCCTCCCGAGTAGCGTTCTTGTCGACGGCCAAGGTGTTGCGGACATAAGGACCCACGGTAACGTGATCGATGTCGAGGACCGGTATCTCCTCGATGCCGGCCTCGTTCAGCTGGGCTAGTGCTGCAGCAGTAATCTCGTCGCCGGCCTCGAAATAGACTTCGCCAGTCTCCTCGTTGATCACATCCGTGGTGAAATAGCGACCGATCAATTGGTCATCGCCGGCCAGAATGTTTGTGAGCCCTTCTTCGCGCAGGCGGCGGACAATCCGCGGCGTCATCCTTTCGCCTTCCGCGAGCACGGTCTCACCGGTGCGGGCATCCTGAAGATCGCTTGCCAGCTTGCCTTTGAATTGCTCAGGATCGAAGGGTGTCATCCAACCCCGCGCGCCGCGGCGAAAAGTGATTGTGCCGTAAAAGAACGAAAGAATCTCCTCCTTGGACATCCCGATCGCTTCGCCAGGCTGCAACGAGCCGTTATCCGCCCTCCGGTGCGCCCGCAGGGCCTCGGTAGCAGCGTTGTCGAGAGCAAGCAGTAGGGTTGTTGCCGGGAGCTTGCGGCGCCGGTCGATGCGCACGTAGAGGTGGTCCTTGGCGTCGAACTCGAAATCGAGCCAGGAGCCGCGGTAGGGAATCACCCGGGCAGCAAACAGGTATTTGCCGGAGGAGTGCGTCTTGCCCTTGTCGTGGTCGAAGAACACCCCGGGGCTCCGATGCATCTGCGAAACGATAACCCGTTCGGTGCCGTTGATGATGAAAGTGCCGTTTTTCGTCATAAGCGGCATGTCGCCCATATAGACGTCCTGCTCCTTAATGTCCCGGATCGAGCGCGATCCGGTATCCTCGTCGACATCCCAAACGACAAGGCGGAGGGTGACCTTCAGCGGCGCGGCGAAGGTAATGCCGCGCTGTTGGCACTCATCGACCTCGTATTTCGGCGTTTCCAGCTCATAGCGGACGAACTCGAGCTGGGCGCGCTCAGAAAAATCGCGTATCGGGAAGACTGACTTGAAAACCTCCTGCAGCCCGACTCCAGCGCGCTGCTCGGGAACGACCCCCATTTGCAAGAAATGGTCATACGAGCTCTTTTGCACCTCTATCAGGTTCGGCATGGGCGCGACCTCGGGGACGCGCCCGAAGCTCTTGCGGATGCACTTTATGCTCGTAAGGGATATAGCCATACACACTCCTCGCTGAAGGCAGCCCCGATCCTGGTGGCTTGCTTGACCGATCGGGCTAGGCGAATTTCCGACGCCGAGTCAAACCGATGAGCGTCTCTTGTGCCAGGCCTCGTCGCGCACCTTTGTCTCGACACGCCAACACCCGGCGTGCGCGGCAACTCGCGCCCCGGGGTCGGAGGCCTGGGGCGCAGCGGCCAGAAGTGATCGGCCGCCCGCCCCATGTGACAAAGATCGGGACAGACCTACTTTATTTCGACAGTTGCACCCGCGTCTTCAAGCTGTTTTTTGATTTTTGCCGCCTCCTCCTTGTTGACTCCCTCCTTGACCAGCTTGGGCGCGGCTTCGACCAGATCCTTGGCTTCCTTGAGGCCGAGGCTGGTAATCGCCCGAACCTCCTTGATTACGTTGATCTTCTTCTCGCCGATTGCGGCGAGAATAACATCAAATTCGGTCTGCTCGGCGGCCGCCTCGGCCGCCGGGGCCGCTGCTCCGCCGCTGAGCGCCGCAACTGCGACGGGTGCTGCAGCCGAGACACCCCACTTATCCTCCAGCATCTTGGACAGCTGCGCCGCCTCGATCACACTCAAGGCCGACAGATCATCGACCAGTTTTGCCAAATCCGGCATATTCTACTCCTGAGGTCTCTGGATTAAGGTCCTACAAAAGTTCTCAACCGGCCGGGCTAGAGGTCGCCTCACCCTGGCGCTCCGCATAGGCTACGAGGACACGGGCAATCTGCCCGGCTGCCGCCTGGAACAGAACGGCCAATCGCGCGCCCGGTGCCTGAAGCAGGCCTACGAGCTTGCCGCGCAATTCGTCAAGTGAGGGCAAACTTGCCAGTTCCCGAACTTCGGCTGCGTCCATCTGCCGGCCGGCAAGCCCGCCGCCGATTATCGTCAGCTTGTCGTTGCGGTTGGTAAACTCGACGACGACCTTTGCCGCGGCCACCGGGTCGCGCGAGAACGCGATCGCAGTTGGGCCGGTGAACAGCGGCGACAGGGGCTCGAACGCGGTACCGGCGAGAGCGCGCCGCACCAGCCGGTTCTTGGTGACCCTAAAGCCAGCGCCGGCGCTGCGTACTTGACGCCGCAGTTGAGTAACTTCGGCGACATTGAGCCCCGATTGGTGTGTCACAACCACACAGGCGGTGCCGGCGAGAACCTTCTGCAGCGTCTCGACCAGCTGCTGCTTTTGTGTCCGGTCCACTCCCGTCTCCGAATCCTGTCGCGAGCGTCCTAAAAAAGAAACGCACGGACCCGTTGCACTTCGACTTCTGCCGCGATCACCAACCGGGCACCCGGCCTCGGGCAGCCCAGTTCCGCCACCGCGCAGCGGACTCACCCAAAACCTATCACACCTCGGAGCGCGGCCGCCTAGGTTCCCGTCTCGTCAGAATAGGCCCGTCAACTCCACTTTGACCGCTGGGCCCATCGTCGAGCCCAAGCTCACCTTCTTGATGTAGGTGCCTTTAGCGCCGCTCGGCTTACCGCGGGTGATCGCGCCGACAAAGGCGCGCACATTATCCGCCAACGCCGCGTCCGTAAAGCTCGCTTTACCGACGCCGGCATGGACGATCCCCGCTTTTTCGGCGCGGAACTCGACCTGTCCGCCTTTCGCGGCGCGGACCGCTTCGGCAACATTGGGCGTGACCGTGCCGAGTCGCGGGTTGGGCATCAAGCCGCGCGGTCCGAGGATTTTGCCAAGCCGGCCGACCAGCGACATCAGATCTGGGGTCGCAATCGCTCGATCAAAATCGATCTGCCCGGCCTGGACCTTCTCGGCGAGATCCTCTGCCCCCACGATATCTGCGCCTGCCGTCTCGGCCTCCTTGGCCCGGTCGCCGCGCGCAAAAACCGCGACCCGGACGGTCTTGCCGGTGCCGTGCGGCAACATCACGGTGCCACGCAGATTTTGATCGGGCTTGCGCGGATCGAGATTGAGGTTCATCGCGATCTCGACCGTCTCGTCGAACTTCGCCGAGGCGCTTCCCTTGATCAGTTTGACCGCCTCCTCGAGCGGGTGCGCAATCGCCGGATCGAC
>DASQCY010000185.1:0-9299 GCA_035634495.1 Allostellaceae bacterium | reverse complement strand
GCGGCGAGAAAGCATCGGCACGCCGGAAGACGATGACGATCAGCACGAGATAAACCGACATCAGCACGGCATGTTGCGCGCCGAGAAAGATCAGACGCGGCCATGGCGGCAGCTCGTCGACGGCGTAGATCAGATCTTCCGGCCGGGTCACGGGCAGCGCGAGTTCGCCGTTCACTTCGACTGCTTGAATCTGTTGTTTCCACTCCCTCAGGGCTGTGCGGAATTCGTTGTTATCGGGAGACCAATTCGTTGTTATTGGCGACTGAATTCAACAAGTGACGCATTGAAACAACGAACTTTGTGGCGCCATCTCCGGCCGCACCGCCGCGCTGCGAGGCAAAATTCGTTGTTTTTTTGTGGAGCAATCACCCGCCGCCGAGCGCGATGTCGAGCCAGCCGCGCGCCGTCACCGTAGCGCGATCGCCCGGGCGCAGCAAGACGGTGGTCATTGCCGACTCGACGATCGCCGGACCGCCGATGGTTTGCGATGGCGCGAGCGCGTCGAAATCGTAGACCGGAGCCGAGACCCAGCCTTCGAGATAGATCCGCCGCTCGGCGCGAGGTGCGGCGAGCGATGCGTCGGGCAGACCGGGTTCCAGGGGCAACGCCGCGAGGATGCCGGCCACTGCCACCCGCGCGTTGACCAGCACTGTCTCCTGATCGGGTAGCGAATAGGTGTAGAGCTCCTCGTGGCGGCGGTGAAACAGCTCGACGATTTGCGCCAGCGGGTCGGTTAGCGTCCAATCGATCCCGTCGAGCCTGACCGTGATCTCGAAGACCTGCTCGCCATAGCGCATATCGACCGACCGCGTCGTCCGTGCCGGCCCGTCGAACGCGGCGCGCAGCCGAGCGAGGCCTTCCGCCTCCATCTCCTCGAACAGGCGCTTCAGCGCTCCGCCGTCCAGCGTTCCGGTATCGCCAATGTGGCTCCGCGCTATCTCGAAGCGCAGATCGGTCGCCAGCATGCCCCAGGCCGAGAGCACGGCGGCAACGCGCGGCACGACGACCCGCTTGAGGCCAAGCTGGCGGGCGATGTCGGTCGCGTGCAGCCCCGCCGCGCCGCCGAAGGCGAGCAATGCGAAGCGCCGCGGATCGACGCCGCGGCGGACCGAGACAAGCCGCACCCCCTCGGCCATCGTCGTGTTGACCACGCGATGGATGCCCCGCGCCGCGCTGACCCGGTCGACGCCGAGGGCGGCGGCGATGTCGTCGACAGCCGCCTCGGCGGCCGCACGGTCGAGCCTGCGGCGCCCGCCGAGAAAGGCCGCCGGGTCGAGATAGCCGAGCACCAGATTGGCGTCGGTGACGGTCGCGGCACTACTTCCGTTGGCGTAGCAGGCGGGACCCGGTACTGCCCCGGCACTCTCCGGGCCGACATGCAGGATCCCTCCGGCATCGACCCGCGCGATCGACCCCCCGCCCGCGCCTATGCTGGCGATGTCGAGGCTGCTGAGCGCGATCGTCTGGCCGGCCACCCGGCGTGCCGCAGCCAAACTCGGCCGGCCTTCGACAATCAGAGCGATGTCGGTGCTCGTCCCGCCCATGTCGAACGGGATCAGGTTGCCCTCGCCCAGGAGGCGCGCCGCATAGACGCTGCCGGCGACACCACCGGCCGGGCCGGAGAGCACAGCACCGGCGGCCAGCCGACCCGATTCATCGATCGGAGCGACCCCGCCATGCGACTGGATGATCAAGGTCGGCCCCGCATACCCTGCCTCGGCGAGGCGCCGCTCGAGCTCGTCCAGATAGCGCGACAAAACCGGGCCGACATAGGCGTTGACGACCGTGGTCGAAACCCGTTCGAACTCCTTGATCTGCGGCAATACATCCGAGGACAACGCGACATAGGCGCCGGGCAGAGCCCGCCGCACCGCCTCACGCGTGGCACGCTCATGGCCCGGGTCGCGCCAGGAATGCAGGTAGCACACCGCCACCGCCTCGACCCGCTCGCGTTCCAGAGCCGCGATCGCGCGGTCGAGCGAGGCCTGGTCGAGCGGCGTCTCAATCCGGCCGTCGGCGCGCATCCGCTCGCACACGCCGAGGCGCAATTTGCGGGGGACGAGCTGCTCGGGGGGCGGGAGACGCAAATTGTAGCGATTGTCCTTCAGCCCCTCGCGCATCTCGATCACATCGCGATGGCCTTCGGTCGTCAGCAGCCCGACCTTGGCGCCCCTGTGCTCGAGCAATGCGTTGGTCGCGACCGTCGTGCCATGGACAATGCGGTCGGTCTCGGCCAACAGCACCGACCGGTCGAGGCCCAGCGTGTCGGCCAGCAATTGCAAGCCGTCGAGGACGCCGATCGACGGATCAGCCGGGGTCGAGGGAACTTTGGCCAAGGTCGTCTGACCCAAGTCGTCGACCGCCACGAGATCGGTGAAGGTGCCGCCGACATCGATGCCGATGCGGTACACGGGTCAGCCCGCTCCCATTCCCTCCCCCGCTAGCGGGGGAGGGTTAGGGTGGGGGCCGGGTGCGCTGATGAATCCGTTCTCGATGTCGCGTGCCGCGGCATCGGGATTGCGCAGCGTCGGTTCGCCCCAGCCTCCGCCGCCACCCGATTCGAGGACCAGAACATCACCTGGGTGGATGACGAGACCGACCTCCTTTGTCTTGATCGCCCGCGGCGGCTGTGCCTTCGAGTAGAGCGTATAGCGATGCGGCACGCCGTCGGCGCCGCCGAGGATGCCGCAGGCGCCGTAGCGCACGCCGTCGCCGGCGGTATTGCCGACCGCGGGCTCCGCGGTCTCGACCACCATCTCGACCACCCCGCCGGAACCGCCGCGGTATTTGCCGGCACCTCCGGAATCGGGGCGGAATTCGTGGCGGCGGAAGAATAGCGGGAAGCGCACCTCGGTGACTTCGAGGCTGCCGAACTTGATGCCGCCCGCCGCCTGCCATTCACCTGCCCCCGGCCAGCCGTCGCCCGCCGGTGAGCCACCGCCGCCCGGCCGTGCCTGGAAGAAATGCCAAATGAACGGCTTACCGCCGTGGACATCGGCGCGCGGGTCCTTGCCCTGGATCGCGATGCGGAAGCGGCGGCCCCAGCCGGCCATCGCCCGGTCGGGGCAAGCCGGCGCCAACGCCTTGATGATCGCCTCGAGGATCTCCTGTGCGCAATGATTGGTGGCCAAAGTGACCGGAGCGCCGGGGTTCGCCCACACCACGGTGCCCGGCTTGGCGATGACGGTCATCGGGCGGAAGGTGCCGTCGTTCTTTGGCGTCTGCGGGTCGATCAAATAGGAGAGCGCCACCACGACCGCCGAGTACATATTCGGGTAGGAGGAATTGACAAAGCTCCCGACCTCTTCGTGCGAGTCGGAAAGGTCGATCACGAGATCGCTGCCACGCTTGGTGACGGTCGCGCGGATGTGGATGTCGTCATGGCCGCGCCCGTCATCGTCGAGCAACGCCTCGCCCCGGTAGACGCCGTCTTTCCACTGGGCGATCACCGCTCGGGTCTGGCGTTCGGCGCCGTCGAGCACGGCCTCGATCGCCGCATCGGTGACGGGCCAGCCGAACTCGCCCGCCAACGCCAAGAGGCGCCGCTCGCCGACATGCGCCGAGCCGATCATCGCGGCGAGGTCGCCGCGGAAGTCGCGCGGGTGGCGCACATTGGTGGCGATCATCTCGAGCAGGTCGCGGCGCACCGCTCCACGGTCGTAGAGCCGCAGCGGCGTGATGCGCAGGCCTTCCTGCCAGATGTCGGTCGCCGCGGCGTTGTAGGCGCCGTGGGTGGCGCCGCCAATGTCGCTCTGGTGCGCGCGGTTGATCGACCAGAATCGCGGCCTGTCGCCCTCGAAGACCGGCACGAAGGCGGTCAGGTCGGGCAGGTGATTGCCGCCGTGATAGGGGTCGTTCAACAGAAAGACGTCGCCTTGATGGATGTCGTCGCCGAAGAACTCGGTTACCGCCCTCGCCGCGTAAGGCAGCGCTCCGACATGGATCGGCACGTGCTCGGCCTGCGCGATCAGCCTGCCGTTGAGGTCGCAGATCGCGGTCGAGAAGTCGCGGCTCGAATTGAGGATCTGCGAATAGGAGGTTCGCAGCATCGCTTCGCCCATCTCCTCGACGATCGCCAGCAGGCGATGCTGGATGACCGAGGTGACGATCGGGTCGACCGGGGGTCTCAAAGGTTTCGGCAAGGTCTCACTCCCGCAAGGCGTCGGGAAAGGGCAAGTTCAGGATCAGAGCCATGCTCGATCCCTGGAACCATTGCGGCAAGGGCGGGACGCGGCGCACGGCCGCGATCATTAGTTCGACCCGGGCGTCGATATCCTGCCAACCCGAGCTTTGACGCACTTTGATCATTTCGATCGTGCCGTCGTCGAGCACCACGAACTCGATCTGCGCCTCGCCGCGGCGGCCGCCGATCATCGACAAGGGCAGCAAATTGTAGTGCTGCCGGATGAGCGAATGGACATAGGCGAGGTATTCATCGCGGGTGGCAGCCGGCCCGGGATATCTCGCACGATGCGCTACGGTATGCCCCGGCTCGTCGGTCTGGTGGGGCGGTTGCTGGGCTGTCGGGTTCGGGTTCGGCTTTGGCTTCGGCTTGGGGGGCTCAGGCTTTTCTGGAGGAGGGGGTGGTATGATCGCCGCGGTCTGTGTGTCGCTCGGGGGCGGTTGAGGCTCCTCCGGCGGCGGTGGCGGCACGACATCGGCGGTCTCTTGCGGCGTCTCGCTGGGCCGCACCTCAGGCGGAGGTAGATCCTTCGCAGCCGGCGCATCGCCGGCCTCTCGGCTGGTTTGTTTCGCTTTGGTATCCCCGAAATCGTCGGATGCGATGCGTCCCGGCGGCGGCGGTTTGAATTGCGGCGGCGGAACCGGCTTCAGCGGCTGCTCGGGCGGCGACGGTGCGAGCACCAGCTGTACGGCGATCGGCTCGACCTCGGGCGGCGCTGCCATCGGCCACTCGACCAGCAACAGCAGCGGCAGCAGATGCAGCACGACCGAGCCGATCGGCCCGAGCCACCGCACCCGTTCGCGATCCGCAATGGGGGCGAGGCGCTCGGGGGGACCCAGCTGCGCTGGATCGGGCGACACGAGACGCGGTGCCCCCGTCAGCATCGGCTCGCGGCGGCGCTCCTCAAGCGGTGCGAGTATGCCAAACACCGTCGCTGGTCATCCCGCGGCGAGGGAAAGCCAATCGGCCTCGTCGAGCAATTTGACGCCGAGGGCGGCCGCCTTCGTCGCCTTCGAGCCGGGATCGGCGCCGGCCACGACATAGTCTGTCTTTGCCGAGACCGAGCTGGTGACATTGGCGCCGAGCACCTCGGCGCGCGCCTTCGCCTCGGACCGACTCATCGATTCGAGCGAGCCGGTGAAGACGATGGTCTTGCCGGCGAGCGGCGAGGCGGCGCGCTGCGCCGGCGCTTCCCAGTCGAGGACACTGACTTCGCGAGAGAGATCGTCGAGCACGGCCTGATTATGCGGCTCGGCAAAAAAACCGATGATGTCGGCGGCCATTTCCTCGCCGATCCCGTGAATATCGATGAGCCCCGCCCGCGCATCGTTCGCCGGGTCCTGCGCCGCTCCCATTTCGTGCCGCCACGCCGCGAGCGAACGATAATGGCGGGCGAGCAGGCGTGCGGTCGCCTGCCCGACCTGCGGAATGCCGAGCGCATTGATGAACCGATCGAACGCAATCCGCCGTCGCTCGTCGATCGCAGCCATCAGATTGCGAGCGCTGAGTTCGCCCCAGCCTTCGCGTTGCGCGATGACCACAGGATCGAGCCGGAAGATGTCGCCGGGCTGGCGGATCAGCCCGTCCTGCCAGAAGGCGGTGATGTGCTTCTCGCCGAGCCCCTCGACGTCGAAGCAGTCGCGCGACACAAAGTGCCGGAGCCGCTCGACGGCCTGCGCGGCGCAGATCAGCCCGCCGGTGCAGCGTCGCGCGACCTGGCCCGGCTCTCGCACCGCGAGGCTCCCGCAGATCGGGCAGTGGTCGGGAAACTCATAGGGCTCCGCGTCCTTCGGCCGGCGGTCGAGCACGACCGAGACGATCTGCGGGATCACGTCACCGGCGCGCTGGACCACGACGGTGTCGCCGATGCGGACATCCTTGCGGGCGATCTCGTCCTCATTGTGCAGGGTGGCGCGCTGCACAACCACACCCCCCACGGTGATCGGCTCGAGCATCGCCACCGGGGTCAGCGAGCCCTGGCGGCCGACCTGGATCGAGATGTCGCGCAGAACCGTCTGCGCCTGCTGCGCCGGAAATTTTTGCGCCACCGCCCAGCGCGGCGCCCGGCTGACCATGCCGAGCCGCTCCTGCAGAGCGAGGTCGTTGACCTTGTAGACCACACCGTCGATGTCGTAGGGCAACTCCGCCCGCTCGGCGGCGATCTCGCTGTAAAAGGCGAGCGCCTGGTCGACGCCGTGGCAGAGCCGCGAGCGCGGGTTGACGGTAAATCCCCAGCCGCGGAACCGCGCCAGCGCCTCGTCGTGGGTGCGCGCGAAGGAGGCGCTCGCCTCGCCCCACGCATAAGCAAAGAATTTGAGCGGGCGGCGCGCCGTGATCGTGGAATCGAGCTGGCGCAGCGAGCCGGCAGCCGCATTCCTGGGATTGGCGAAGACCGGCTCGCCTGCGGTGGCGCGCTCCTCGTTCAACGCAAAGAACCCGGTGCGCTCCATATAGACTTCGCCACGGATCTCGATCAGCTCGGGCCACTCCGCGCCGGCGAGCGCCCCGGGTATGGTCGCGAGCGTCCGCAGGTTGGGGGTGACATTCTCGCCGGTGACACCGTCACCCCGGGTCGCTCCCTGCACGAGGCGGCCGTGCCGGTAGGTCAACCCGATCGACAAACCGTCGATCTTGGGCTCGGCCATGATCTCGATCACGTCCTCGGCGACCAGCGCCTGCGTCGCGGTGCGCCGGAAGAAGTTGCGGATGCCGGCAAAGAACTCGCGGACATCGGTGTCCTCGAAGGCGTTTTCGAGGGACAGCATCGGTCGCGAGTGGGTCACTTTGGCGAAACCGGTTGCCGGTGCCGCACCGACGCGGCGCGACGGGCTGTCGGCGCGGATCAGCTCGGGAAAGCGCGCCTCGATTGCCGTGTTGCGCAGGCGTAGCGCGTCGTACTCGGCGTCGGAGATCTCGGGGGCAGCATCGGCGTAATAGAGCCGGTCGTGCCGCCCGATCTCCTCGGCAAGCCAGGCGAGCTCGTCGCGGGCTTCCTCTTCGGTCAGCGCTTCGACCGGGCGCCGATCACGGCGCTCCCGCGAAGCGGCGGAAGCGCTCATGCGCGGCCCCCGGCAATCAGGCTCGCGGCCGCGGCGCGCGCCTCGGCGGTAACGATACGGCCGGACAGCATACGAGCGATCTCCTCCTGTCGCGTATCCGGGTCGAGCTCCTCAACGCGGGTCACGGTATCGCGCGCGGCGAGGCGCTTGGCGACGCGCCAATGATGGGCGCCGCGCGCCGCGACCTGCGGCGAATGTGTTACGACGAGAACCTGCAGGCTCGTGCCCAGGCGTTGCAACCGCTCGCCGACAGCCGCGGCGACGGCACCGCCGATCCCGCTGTCGACCTCGTCGAAGATCAGGGTCGGGACCGATGAGATATTGGCGAGGACAAGCTTCAAGGCCAGCATGAACCGCGACAGTTCGCCGCCTGAGGCGATGCGGGCGAGCGGCCCGAAGGGCGCGCCTGGTGTCGTGGCGATCTCGAAATGGACGCGCTCGCAGCCGTGCTCGCTCCAGTCGGCCTCGGCGAGCGGGGTCAGCACGGTGCGAAACCGCGCTTTGTCGAGCCGCAATGGCGTGAGCTCGGCTGCCACTGAGGCATCGAGCCGCCCGGCGGCTTGCGCCCGCGCCCGTGACACCCGCTCGGCCGCAGCGATAAAGCCTGCACGGGCCTCCGCGGTGGCGCGGACGAGATGCTCGACGTTCTCGGCTCCTTCCTCAATCGCAGCGAGCTGTGCGGTCATCCGTTGCTGTAGCGCCGGCAGTTCGGCAACCGGTATCTGATGCTTGCGGCCGAGACCGCGCAATGCGAAGAGCCGCTCCTCGACCTTTTCGAGCTCGCGCGGGTCGAGCTCGAGCCGGCGCGCGGCGGCTCCCAGCGCGGCGAGCGCCTCGGCGGTCTCGGCCCCGGCGCGTTCGGCCGCGGCGAGCGGCGCATCGAGAAAACCCTGGGCGCGCTCGCGGGCGCGTTCCAGCCGCCGTGTCGCCCGCGCCAATGCTGCCTGCGCGCCGGCGTCGCCACCGAGTTCACCAATCGCCTCGGCCACGGTTTCGGCCAGTCGCTCGGCGTTCTGCAACAGCGTGCGCCGCTCGGCGAGGCGACCCTCCTCGTCCTCTTCGGGCATCAGCGCCCGGAGCTCATCGAGGTGGTGGCGCAGCAAATCCTCCTCTTCGCGGCTCGCGGCGAGAAGCCGCGCGGCTTCGGCTTCGCGCTCCCGCGCGGCACGCCAGTCGTGCCAGGCTTGCGCGAGCGTCCCGGGACCCACCGACTGCTCGGCAAAGGCGTCGAGGATCATGCGATGGTTGGCCGGATCGAGTAGTCCACGTTGCTCGAACTGGCCTTGGATCTCGACCAAGCTGTCGCCAAGCTCGCGCAACAGCCCGACACTCGACGGCGCATCGTTGACGAAGGCGCGGCTGCGGCCGTCGGTCGCGAGCAGCCGGCGCAGAACGATCGTCTCGCCGTCGCCGTCGAGCCCGGCCTCGCGCAGGATTGCGTGGGCGGGGTGGTTGCGTCCGACCGCGAACTCGGCCGATACCGCCGCCTCCTTAGCCCCGGCGCGCACGAGCCCGGCCTCCGCCCGGCGGCCGAGCGCCAGGCCCAGCGCGTCCAACAAGATCGACTTGCCGGCGCCGGTCTCGCCGGTCAGCACGCACAGCCCCGGGCGAAAGGCCAGCGTCAGCCGATCGATCAACACGACATCGCGAATGGTCAGCCCGAGCAGCATTCCGCCGATGATACAGGTTCCGAGTTTCCCAGCGGCACGGGAAAATACTGCGAAAATCGCGATTGCGCGCCTGAAAGACGGGCAACCCGCGCCGGCAAGCCATTGGTATTGCAGCAGACCATCGGGCAAATTCCCTAAGCGGGCGAAGAGGGATTTAATTCGGCCGAACAGGGAGCCGAATCCGCCGAACAGGGAAGCCCCAGGGAACCACCACGGAAGCGCCGATGAACCGCCCAGATCCGCAGTTCGGGGTTCGCCGGCCCGGCGTTCGTTATTCGGAATGGCCGGGGGCGTACGCCATCATTCGCGCGAGCGGCGACCGACTGGCGTTGGTCCCTGGCGAGTGCGGGCGGCTCTTCCTGCCCGGCGGCGGGATGCGGCCGGGCG
>DASQCY010000184.1:0-1971 GCA_035634495.1 Allostellaceae bacterium | reverse complement strand
ACGGCGAGCGGTGGCCCGTTCCGCGAGCGAAATTTCGAGGACATGCGGTGGGTCACGCCGGAGCAGGCCGTCGCCCATCCGAATTGGAGCATGGGAGCCAAGATCTCGGTCGATTCGGCAACAATGATGAATAAGGGGCTCGAGCTCATCGAGGCCCATCATCTCTTCCAGCTGCCGTTGGATCGCGTCGAAGTCGTCGTTCACCCCCAGTCGATCGTTCATGGCGCGGTGGTGTACCGCGACGGCTCGGTGCTGGCGCAACTTGGGTCACCCGACATGCGCACCCCGATCGCTTATGCACTCGCTTGGCCGGATCGAATCGAGACGCCGACCAAACGGCTCGACCTGACGGCGATCGGCCGCCTTACGTTCGAGCAGCCTGACGAGCGACGTTTCCCTGCTCTGCGCGTCGCCCGGGAGGCGCTGATCAGCGGCGGCGGCTGTCCGACCGTCTTGAACGCGGCGAATGAAACCGCGGTTCATGCCTTTCTGGAGGGTCGCATCGGATTTCTCCAAATCGTCGAAACCGTGGAGCGCACGCTCGATCGGCTTCCAGGCGGCAAGCTTGAATCCCTCGACGACGTCTATAATTTCGACACAACGGCGCGGGAAGTTGCCGCCAGACTCTCGGGCCCCCACGCCTTTTCGCGCACCCCCGCGGTAACGGATCTGCGATGATAGAGTTTCTGCATCACGGGCTGACTTACATCGTCCCGTTTCTACTGATTCTCACCGTGCTCGTGTTTGTTCACGAATTCGGGCACTACCTGATCGCGCGCTGGAATGGAGTCCGGGTCGAAGTTTTCTCGATCGGCTTTGGCTCGGAGTTGTTCGGGTGGTGGGACAGCGCCGGGACGCGGTGGAAATTCAGCACGATCCCGCTCGGCGGGTACGTCAAGATGTTTGGCGACGCCGATGCCAGCTCCGGGCTTCCGGCTGCGGGGCTTGCCCGACTTGCTGAAGCGGAGCGGGAGGTCTCGTTCCACTACAAGCGGCTCGGCCAACGTGCGGCCATCGTCGCTGCCGGGCCCGCGGCGAATTTCGTGTTTGCGATTGTTGTCTTGGCCGTTCTTTTCATGACCTTCGGCCAACCCTATACACCGGCGGAAGTCGGACAGGTGCAGCCGGGCAGCGCGGCCGAACAGGGTGGCATTCGGCCTGGCGACATGATGCTCAGCATCGACGGACGGCCTATCGCGCGCTTCGAGGATGTGCAGCAGGCGGTTCGCCTCAACCCCGGCATTCCGATGGCCATCGTGGTCAGGCGCGACGGTCGAGAGATCGAACTTCGCATCACGCCGAGTCGGACTGAGCTGATCGATCGCTTCGGCAATCGTTACGAAGTCGGCCTGCTCGGCATCGCTCGCAGCGGGATGGAGTACGTCAAACGGGATCCGCTGACCGCGCTACTACAGGCCGGGACCGAGACCTGGGATCTTTCCGTCGGGACGCTGAAGGCGATGTGGCAGATCGTCATCGGAACGCGCGCCGTCGACGAGCTCGGAGGGCCGCTGCGTATTGCTCAGATGTCCGGGGAGGTCGCTCAGGGTGGGATGGTCGCGGTACTGTGGTTCATGGCGGTCCTATCGATTAATCTTGGATTGATTAATCTGTTCCCGGTCCCGGTTCTTGATGGCGGGCATCTGCTATTCTATGCAGCCGAAGCGGTGCGCGGGAAACCCCTGGGGCAGCGGGCGCAGGAATACGGCTTTCGCATAGGACTGGCCTTGGTGCTGACGTTGATGGTGTTCGCCACCTGGAATGATCTCGTCCATCTCCGGATCGTGGAGTTTGTCAAAGGCCTTGTGACCTGAGGCGATCGAAGACCCAGGAGGCGGATGACAGCCGGGGTGGGGGTGTTTTGCGTTGCATCCGCGTAACGCTCGTATGGTGGGCGGTGCTGGGCGCGATCCTTTTGATTGCGTCCGCAGCGCCGCGATTTGTCGGGGCGCAGACCGCGGCTCGTGGGCC
>DASQCY010000183.1:0-2140 GCA_035634495.1 Allostellaceae bacterium | reverse complement strand
AGCAGCGCCGGCGCGGAGCTCGCATTGACGACGCGATGCCAGGCGTTCACCGGGATCGAGAACAGCGAGCCTTTCTGCCATTCGAAGACATGACGTTTGCTGTCGTTGTCGAGCCACACCTCGGTGGTGCCGCGGCCGTCGACGACCAGATAGACTTCCTCGTAGAGGTGCTTTTCGGCATTGAGTGCGCCGGCCCCCGGCACCTCGACGACGTAGCTGCCCCACTTGCCCTCGGTGCCGTGGAGCTGGATGTAGGTACCTTTGCCACCCAAGCGCTTCCACGGTGTAAGGGGCAGATTCTGCACCTTGCTCACGCCGATGTCGCGGTAGATCGGGATACCTTCCGATTCCATGAACAGGTCGTAGGGCGTCTTCGGCCGGCCGAACTCACCAAAACCGGCTCTGTCGTTGCCGGTCGGCTCATGCCAATGCGTCCTGCCAGTCAATTCGTGCATCTGCGGCCCTACCGTGGCGCTGAAAAAGCAGCCGTTTGAATGCTTTAAGTCCGTGCCGGCAGCAAGGCAAGCCGCTCGTAGCAATGCTTGTGTGTACGGCCCAACTGCTGGCTCGGAGCGGCCGCATGAAATATAATTCAACAGATGCAGCGCGCTGGGCCGAAAAATCCCATGACATCCGCTAAACATGAACTATAATGCATACGTGAAAATCGAGCGCCCGCCGCGCCTCAGGAGGGATGGTGCGCGGGGGCGATGTCGCGCGAGCCCGTCGGCAGATGGCAATTGCCGACGCAGGAACGATGACCGCTTGGAGAGGAACCCGATGCGCCATTTTGCTGTTGTGACCTCCCTGTTGGTCGCTTGGCTCGTACCCTCGTCGGCGGACGCGCAACGAGTCGTCGCCGAGACATTCATGATCCCGGCTGTCGATCCTGGCATCCAGTTGCATGTGCGGAATAGACGCCTTGAAGGGCGCGACAGCTTTCCCGGCGAGCGCGTCGTGCTCTTCGTCCATGGGGCGACTTACCCGTCCGAAACCGTTTTCGACATCGACCTCCCGGGCGGTTCATGGGCGGAACATGTCGCTCGCAAAGGTTACGACGTCTATCTTGTCGACGTACGCGGCTATGGCCGCTCCACGCGGCCGGTGGCGATGGATGCGCCCCCAGCGGAGAATCCGCCTTTCGCGACGACGGTCGACGCGGTGAAGGATGTCGGCGCGGCGGTGGATTTCATCCTCAAGCGTCGCGGGATTTCGAAACTCAACCTGGTGGGCTGGTCGTGGGGGACGGCAATCATGGCCGGCTATACGATGAATAACAATGAAAGGGTCAACAAGCTGGTGCTGTATGCCCCGCTGTGGCATCTCAAGGCGCCGCCGCCGTTCAGCGGCGCTGGCGCGTACCGCACCGCTTCCCGTGATGTTGTGCGCCAACGTGGCATTCGCGGAATTCCGCCGCAGCGTGTCGAGCAAGTCAGTCCGACCGCGTGGTTCGACGCCTGGTGGCTGGCCACTCTCGCGACCGATCCTGTGGGCGCGAAGCAGGATCCGCCGGTGATCCGGGCGCCCAATGGCGTGCTCAAGGATATCGTCGAGTATTGGGGCGCCGGGAAAGCGACGTGGGAACCAGAGAAGATTCGTGTTCCGACACTACTGATCCTTGCGGAATGGGACCAGGACACTCCGCTCTACATGGCGCAAGAGATCTTCGCCAAGCTGGTCAACGCGCCCTACAAGCGTCATGTGGTGATCGGCGAGGGTACCCATACGGTCGCCCTCGAGAAGAACCGTATGCAACTGATCAACCAGGTGCAGAGCTTTCTTGACGAGTAGCGGCGGCATGGAGCCGCAACGAGATGGGCGAAAGGTCACGGCCGCGAGGGCTTTTGGCCCATCAGCCGATCCACTAAGATCGCGTCAGAAACTTTACCAGAGCCTTGGAGGACAGCAGATATGAAGAGTTTTCTCATGGGGACGGCCGCGCTCGTTGCGCTCGGCGTGGCGCCGGCCGGGGCCCAACAGCCCGTGAAGATCGGCTTCATCAGCACGTTCAGCGGCCCGACCGCGGTGATCGGCAACGACATGCGCAACTCCTTCGAGCTCGCGCTCGACCATCTCGGCCGCAAGATGGGTGGCAAGCCGGTCGAGGTGATCTACGAGGACGACCAGCAGAAGCCCGAAG
>DASQCY010000182.1:0-13442 GCA_035634495.1 Allostellaceae bacterium | reverse complement strand
TGGCCGCTGGTGGTGACCAAAGGGCCGGGCGCACGTCGCGAAGACGGCTTCAACCTGGGCATCTATCGCATGCAGGTCACCGGCCGCGACACGACCTTGATGCGGTGGCTGAAGCACCGCGGAGGTGCGCAGCACCATCAGCGCTGGCGCGCCGAGCGCTGCGAGCCGTTGCCGGCGGCGGCAGTGATCGGCGCCGACCCGGGGACAATCCTGGCCGCTGTCACGCCAGTTCCAGACACGCTCTCCGAATACCAGTTCGCCGGGCTCCTACGCGGCCGCAAAGTCGAGCTGGTCGACTGCAAAACGGTGCCGCTAAAGGTCCCGGCTCAGGCCGAGATCGTTCTCGAAGGCCACGTTTTGCTCGACGAGTACGCCGATGAGGGCCCCTACGGCGACCATACCGGGTACTTCAACGCTGTCGAACGCTTTCCGGTGTTTCGCCTTTCGGCGGTCACGATGCGTCAGAGCCCGATTTATCTGTCGACCTTTACCGGCCGGCCGCCGGACGAGCCCTCGATTCTGGGCGAGGCGCTGAACGAGGTGTTCATTCCGCTCCTGCAGCAGCAATTTCCCGAGGTTGTCGATTTCTGGCTGCCGCCGGAAGGCTGCTCCTACCGCATCGCCGTTGTCACGATTCGCAAGACCTATCCCGGCCAGGCCAAGCGCGTGATGATGGGGATCTGGTCGTTTCTGCGCCAGTTCATGTACACGAAGTTCGTTATCGTCGTGGATGACGACATCGATGCGCGCGACTGGAAAGAGGTCATGTGGGCGATATCGACCCGGGTGGACCCCGTCCGTGATGTCACGCTCGTCGACAACACCCCGATCGACTATCTCGACTTTGCCTCCCCCCAATCTGGTCTCGGCGGCAAGATTGGCCTCGACGCGACCAGCAAGCTGTCGCCGGAGACCGACCGAGAGTGGGGCCGGCCCATCCGCATGACCGATGAGACGATCGCCGAGGTGACCAGCAAATGGGCGAGCTACGGCCTGCCCGGGACCGGTAAGCCCATCTGGAAGTGAGCGGAGAATTGATGTCTGAACTAAGCAAGGAAGCGGGGGCCGCGCTCGACCTACTGCAGGATCTGATCGGGCGGGTGCGCCGGGCCGGCGCCGATGCCGCCGATGCGGTACTGTTCGAAGGCGTCTCGCTGTCCCACGCGCGGCGTCTCGGCAAGACCGAGAAGCTTGAACGCTCGGAGGGCCACGATCTCGGCCTCAGGGTGTTCATCGGCCGGCAACAGGCCGTCGTGTCGTCGACGGACCGTTCGCCCGAAGCACTCACCGCGCTCGTCGAGCGCGCGGTCGCGATGGCCCGTACCGTGCCTGAAGACCCGTATTGCGGTATTGCCGACCCCGCCGAGATCGCGCACGCTTGGCCGAGCCTCGACATGCTCGACCCCGAGGAGCCCGCCGCCGAGGTGTTGATCGAGCGCGCGCGGGCTGCCGAGGAGGCGGCACTCGCCGTCACGGGGGTTACCAATTCCGAAGGCGCGGAAGCCGGCTGGGGCCGTTCCAGCGTGGCACTCGCCGCGTCAAACGGCTTTGCCGGCGCCTACTCGGGTACAAGCCACGGCATCAGCGCCAGCGTGATTGGTGGTTCGGGTACCGGCATGGAGCGCGACTATGATTTTTCGAGCGCCATCTTTGCGGCCGATCTGCGTGACCCGGCCGAGGTCGGGAAGAGCGCCGGTGAACGAGCGGTCAAACGTCTCGGGGCGAAGAAGATGCCGACCTGCCGCTGCCCTGTGGTGTTTGACCCTCGCGTCGCCCGTGGCTTCATTTCGCACCTTCTGGGCGCGATCTCGGGTCCGGCGATCGCGCGCGGCACGAGCTTTTTGAAGGACCGGCTCGGCGAGCCGATCTTTCCCGAAGCGATCGCGATCATTGACGACCCGCACCGTCAGCGTGGCCTGCGCTCCAAGCCGTTCGACGGAGAGGGCGTCGCTAACCGCCGCCGCGCGATCATCGAGAAGGGTATCTTGACGACTTGGCTCCTTGATCTGCGCTCGGCGCGCCAGCTCGGCCTCAAGACGACCGGCCACGCCGCGCGCGGCACCGCCTCGCCGCCCTCGCCGTCGGCCACCAACGTCTGGATCGAGCCGGGGCCGCTGAGGCCGCAGGCACTGATCGCCGACATCGAGAGCGGGTTCTACGTGACCGAAATGATGGGGATGGGGGTCAACGGTGTTACCGGCGATTACAGTCGGGGCGCGGCCGGCTTCTGGATCGACAAGGGTGAGATCGCCTTTCCGGTCAGCGAGATGACGGTGGCCGGCAATCTCAAGGACATCTTCGCCCGCCTTGTCGCCGCCGACGATCTCGAATTTAAGGCCGGTGCCGATTCCCCGACGCTCAGGGTCGACGACCTCACCGTCGCCGGGGCATAAGGCTGCGACCGACGGAGGCCCGCCATCGGCTCGTTGATCCATATCAACGCTGGATATCCGTAGGTGGTTAAGCTTCTGTGCTTCGCCAAAGCGACGTCTTTGGCCGCCGTTTCTGGAGCCACCCTAGAGAGCCCTTATGCTGACCATCCCTCTTGAGAAACTTGCCTACATCGTCACCAAGGCGCGTGAGTTCGATGCCGAGGTGCCGCCCGTCGACGAGGATTCGGGCTCCAACCCATCCGACGACGCGGACCGGGACGTGCTCGAGGCGACCGCCGACAATCCGACCCGTCAGGAACTGGTCGACGCGATCAACGGGCTGGGCGATCCCGAGCGCATCGAGCTGCTGGCGCTCACTTGGCTCGGCCGTGGCGACTACAGCAAGGAGGAATGGCGCGAGGCGCTCGAAGAAGCGGGCCGGATCCATGACGAAAAAGAAACCGACTACCTGATCGGGACGCCGCTGCTTGCCGATTATCTCGAAGAAGGGTTGTCGCAGCTCGGCTATTCGCTCGAAGATTTCGAGATCGGCCGAATGTAGCTGGCAGCTCCGGCGGCAACTCGCTGCACGACCTTTCCAACCCCAGCCGAATTTCGCAACCGGTACAAGGGAGCCAGCAACAAGGACCGGACGGATTTTGGCCGGGCCAGCCCTTGAGGCGGCACAAGCTTCACGATTACTCTGTTAATGACAGCGAACGAAGAGATGCGACGTGCAGCCGACCATATTTATCGCGGATGATGATGCAGCCGTTCGCGATTCCCTTGGGTTGCTGCTGGAGTCTGCGGGTTATCGAGTGCGATGTTTCGCCTCGGGAAGCGACTTCCTCGCGGCCGCGCCCTCGTCGGAAGACGGCTGTCTGATCATCGATGTCAGAATGCCAGGCATCGGCGGACTCGAAATACAGGACCGGCTCCGGGCCGAGGGCACCGCGTTGCCAGTTATCGTCATCACTGGATATGGCGATGTACCACTGGCTGTGCGTGCGATGAGGGCGGGGGCAGTGGACTTCGTCGAGAAGCCGTTTACCGAGGAAGAAATTCTCGCGGCGGTCGACCGCGCCCTAGAACTCGGCCGGCAGAAGCAAAGGGCTGGGGCCGAGGCCGCAGAGGCTGAGGCGCGCCTTTCTCTGCTGAGCGCTCGCGAGCATCAGGTCATGCATCTCCTTATCAGCGGCAAGCAGAACAAGTTGATCGCGTACGAGCTCGGGATCAGCCCCCGCACCGTCGAGATCCATCGCGCGCGCATCATGCAAAAAACCAGGGCGCGCAGCCTCTCCGAACTCGTTCGGTGGGCAATTGCCAGCGGCATCGCCTCAGGCGCCGCCTGACAGCTTGCGCTCAGGCCTCTCCCCGCGAGGGTTCAGGTGTCCTTAACCGTTGCCCTGGATCAATCCCCGGGGGGCTTCCGTTTTCTAGTATTGAACCTACCCAGCAAGGAAGAATTCGATGCAGCTTCCGCTTCAGATCACCTTCCGGCATATGGCTTCCTCGGACGCGGTCGCTACGCGCATACGCGAGCGGGCCGAGGAGCTCGAACGGTTCTTCGATCGCATCATGTCGTGCCGCGTCGTCGTCGAATGTCGGCACCCGCGGCGCCATCAGGGCAATTTGTTTCGCATCCGCGTCGACCTGAAAGTTCCGGGCCGCGAGATCGCCGTCGGCCGCGATCCCGCGGCACACCACGCGCATGAGGACGTCTACGTCGCGATCCGCGACGCTTTCGATGCCGCCCGCCGGCTGCTCGAAGATCATGTTCGCGAGCGGCGTGGCGAGGTGAAGCTACACGCGGTGCCCAACCACGGTCGGGTCGCGCGCCTGCTGCCCGAGCAGAATTGCGGCTTCATCCTGAGCACCGACGGCAACGAGATCTATTTCCACCGTAACAGCGTCACGAATGGTGGGTTTGACAAGCTCGCGGTGGGCGATGAGGTGCGTTTTGTTGCGCAGCATTCCGAGAGTGCCGAGGGTCCACAAGCGAGCACCGTGGTTGCTCTCGGCAAGCATCATCTCCCGCCGACCGAAGCGGTTCGCGCCTGATCCCGCCGTTTCGCCAATACTCGGAGGTGGGTGTTGATGGAGCAGATTGCGCGCTCGGCGACCGCCGCCGAGATCGTCTACCGGATAGGCGCTTTCGTTCGCGGATCCAAATGCAAGAATTCCCGGTTGCGACGAGCCGGGAATCGGTCTTGTGACTTGTTCAAACAACAACCTTTTGTGGCGATCTATGATCGATTTCATGGCTGAAACGGGAGTGTTATCGATTTTGCCCGTCGTCACGGCTCGGGTCTGAGCCCTGTCGGCCCTCCGATGTCGAACGACCATTCCGGCCGATCTAGCTGATCCAGATCAAGGCGGATCGCCGCAGCCTGGCCAAAATCGGTCAAGCTGCGGCAGGAAACGACCGATGATTTTCATCCTAGACGATGATGCGGGAGTAAGGGATTCGCTCCGGTTGCTGCTCGAATGCGAGGGCCTGGAGACCCGGGAGTTCGCGTCGTGCCGCGAGTTTCTCGATGCCGACGGTGCCGAGGGTGACTGCCTGATCCTCGATGTGCACTTGCCGGGAATGAGCGGTATCGAGCTTCTCGAAACCATGCGACGTCGCGGAGACATGCTGCCGGTCATCGTCATCAGCGGCCGGATCGATGCCATGACTCGGAACCGAGCTCGCGCTGCCGGAGCGCTCGCGGTCGTCGAGAAGCCATATCAGGTCGAAGAGGTTCTCGACCTCGTGCGCCGCGCTATGGGTCAAGGATAACGGTCGGCGGGGCTGGGGCTGGCGCTGCGGCGGCCGCAGACCCGGCAAAACAACAGAAGCGCCACGACTGCCCGGAAGGCACGCAGCCCAACGTTTCTTGCAGTATCTCTTCACGACATCCCGCGCGCCGCGGCGGCGGCGCCGACCTCGCTCGACTTCCCCCCGGCCGACATATCGCGGGGAGGTTTGGCGTAGAACGCGATCGTACCGACGATGCCGCGGCGGAAGACCAGGACGCAAACAACGAAGATTACGCCTTGGACGACCGTGACCCAGGAACCGAGTTGGGCCAGGTAATGCTGCATGGCCACCAGAAAAAAAGCCCCGACCACCGGGCCGAGCACGGTACCGAGCCCGCCGACGAGTGTCATCAGCACGACCCAGCCCGACATCGTCCACTCGACATCGGTTAGCGAGGCGAGCTGGAAGACGAGCGACTTCAGCGACCCGGCCAGCCCCGATAGGCTGGCTGAGAGGATGAACACGACGAGCTTGTAGTGGTCAGCGTGATAGCCGAGCGAAACGGCGCGAGGCTCATTTTCGCGGATTGCCTTGATCACCTGACCGAACGGCGAGTTGATCGTCCTGAGGATGAGAGCGAAGCCGATCAGGAACACGGCCAGCACGAAGTAGTACATCGTCAGCGTGTCATCGAGATCGATGACACCGAAGAGGCGGCCGCGCGGTACGGCTTGGATGCCGTCCTCGCCGCCGGTGAACGGCGCCTGAAGGGCAACGAAATAGACCATCTGGGCGAGCGCCAAGGTGATCATCGCGAAATAGATGCCCTGACGGCGGATCGCCAGCCAACCGAAGATCGTACCGAGTATCGCGGCCACGGCGAGGCCGGCGAGTATCCCGAGCTCGGGCGGGAAGCCCCAGACCTTGACGGCGTGGGCAGTGATGTAAGCGGCGCTGCCGAAGAACGCCGCATGACCAAAGGAAAGCAGGCCCACATAGCCGATCAGCAGGTTGAAGGCGCAGGCGAAGAGAGCGAAACAAAGCGCTTCCATCAAAAAGACCGGGTACAAAATGATCGGCGCGCCGAGCGCCAAGGCGAGCAATGCGATCGCGAAAATCCGCGCCGACATGCTGTTCTGTGGCATCTCAGCGAGCCTGCCCGAAGAACCCTGCCGGCTTGACCAGCAGCACCAGGGCCATGATCACGAAGATCACGGTATTCGACGCCTCAGGGTAGAAGACCTTGGTCAAGCCCTCGACCAGCCCCAAGGTAAACCCGCTGACGATCGCGCCCAAGATCGAGCCCATCCCGCCGATGACGACGACCGCGAAGACGACGATAATAAGATTACTGCCCATCAGCGGGCTGACCTGATAGATTGGCGCCGCCATCACTCCGGCGAGAGCCGCGAGCGCTACACCCGCGCCGTAGGTCAAAGTAATCATGCGCGGCACGTTGATGCCGAAGGCTCGCACCAGGATCGGGTTTTCGGTCGCGGCGCGCAGATAAGCGCCAAGCCGGGTGCGCTCGATTGTGAACCAGGTCGCAAGGCACACTGCGAGCGAGGCGAGGATTACCCAAGCGCGATAATTCGGCAGAAACATGAAGCCGAGATTTCGCCCCCCGCGCAGCTCGGGCGGGATCGCATAGGGCTGACCCGACGAACCGTATTGTTGCCGGAAGATCCCCTCGATGATCAGCGCGAGGCCAAAGGTCAACAGCAGACCGTAGAGCGGATCAAGGCGGTAGATATGGTGTAGAAACAGACGCTCGATGGCGATGCCGACGACGCCGACAATAAGTGGCGCCAGCACCAGTGCCCACCAATAACCGAGCCCGAAAGTGTTCAACAGAAACCAGGCGCAGAACGCACCCAGCATGTATTGCGCCCCGTGGGTGAAGTTAATGATGTTGAGAAGCCCGAAGATCACCGCCAGGCCGAGGCTCAGCATCGCATAGAAGGCGCCGTTGATCAGCCCGACCAGAAGCTGGGCAAACAACGCCGGCGCCGGCGGGATCGTCAGATGCAGCCAGTCGAACATTAGAGGGCCAGGCCGCGACACTCACCCCTTGACCAGCGGGCATTCGTTGGGCCCCGGCAGCTTGAAGGCCTCTTCCCCCGGAATCACCGCGATTTGCTTGTAATAGTCCCACGGGCCTTTCGATTCCGCGGGCGCTTTGACCTCGAACAGATACATGTCGCGCACCAGGGTTCCGTCCTCACGGATCTTGCCATTCTTGGTCATGAAGTCATTGACTGGTGTCGCCTTCATTTGTTTGACGACCGTCGGGCCGTCGTCGCTGTTTGTCGCCTTGATCGCATTCAGGTAATGGGTGACGGCGCCATAGACCCCGGCCTGTATCATCGAGGGCTGGCGTTTGATCTTGTCGAAGAACCGCTTCGACCAGGCACGGGTCGCGTCGTTCTGGTCCCAATAGAACGCCTCGGTCAGCTGCAGTCCGTGGGCGGCCGGGAGGCCGAGGCTATTTATGTCGGTGATAAACACAAGCAGCCCAGCGAGCTTTTGGCCGCCTTCGACGATGCCGAACTCGGCGGCCTGCTTGATCGAGTTGATCATATCGCCGCCGGCATTGGCGAGGCCAATGATCTTGGCTTTCGAGGCCTGCGCCTGCAATAGAAACGAAGAGAAATCCGCGGTGTTGAGCGGTGCCCGAACCTTGCCGAGGACCTTGCCGCCATTCGCCTCGACGACCCTCGTCGTATCGCGTTCGAGGGCGTGACCAAAGGCATAGTCCGCGGTGATGAAAAACCAGGTGTCGCCGCCCGCCTTGACGACGGCACTGCCTGTGCCGTTGGCCAATGCCACGGTGTCGTAGGTCCAGTGGATCGAGGTTGGCGAGCAGGCCTTGCCGGTCAAATCCGAAGCCGCCGCACCCGAGATCAGAAATACCTTGTTCTTGCTGCGCGCGATCTGCTGGACGGCGAGCGCGACGCTCGATGTCGGGACGTCGACGATCGCGTCGACGCGATCATTGTCGAACCACTGATTGGCGATCGCCGAGCCAATATCGGGCTTGTTCTGGTGATCGGCGCTGATCATCTCGATATTCTTACCGTTCACCGTGCCGCCGAAATCGGCGATCGCCATGCGCGCCGCCTCGACCGACCCCGGACCGGTGATGTCGGCGTAGAGGCTGGACATGTCGCTGAGGACACCGAGCTTGACGACATCGCCGGAAATCTGGGCCGACGCCGGGGCGGTCAGCGCCAGGGCGGCGGCAATGGCGATCACAATAGTTTTCATGTGCGTTCCTTCTCCAGTCTGCCTCAAACCCCGAGATATTGCTGCAGCTTGCCGAGATTCTGCGCGAGATCCGCATTGCGGATCATGTCGATGACGCGGCCGTGTTCGACGACGTAGTGGCGATCGGCGAGGGTCGCCGCAAAGTGAAAGTTCTGCTCGACCAGTAGGATCGTGAAGCCTTTCTCCTTCAGGGTGCGGATCACGGCGCCGATTTGCTGAACAATGACCGGGGCGAGGCCCTCGGTCGGCTCGTCCAGCAGCAGCAGGGTGGAACCCGTTCGCAAGATCCGACCGATCGCCAGCATCTGCTGCTCGCCGCCGGACAGCTTCGTGCCCTGGCTGCGCTTGCGCTCCTTGAGGTTGGGAAAGATCGCATAGATCTCCTCGACGTTCATGCCGCCCGGCAACACCGCCGGAGGCAGCAGCAGGTTCTCCTCGACATCGAGGCTCGCGAAGATACCGCGCTCCTCTGGGCAATAGGCGATGCCGAGCCGGGCGATTCGGTTCGACGCGAGCTCCGCGATCTCGCTGTCGCGGAAGACGACCGAGCCGCGCCGCTGCGGCACGATCCCCATGATCGCCCGCAAGGTCGTCGTCTTGCCGGCGCCGTTGCGCCCGAGGAGGGTCACCACTTCACCTTCCGCGACGGCAAAGCTCATCCCGTGCAGAATGTGCGACTCGCCATACCACGCGTGCAGTTCCTCGACGCGCAGCAACTCGCGTGAGGGCATCGACCTCTTAGGCATGACCGGTCCCGAGATAGGCCTCGACGACCTCCGGATTGCTCGATACTGCGGCGTAATCGCCTTCGGTCAGGATGCGCCCACGGGTCAGCACCGTGATCGTGTGCGAGAGATCGGCGACCACGGACAGATTGTGCTCGACCATCAGGATCGTGCGTTCGGCTGATACCTTGCGGATCAGCGCCGCGATGCGGCCAATCTCCTCCTGGCCGAGCCCCGCCATCGGCTCGTCGAGCAGCAGCATCTCGGGATCGAGCGCGAGCGTCGTGGCAATCTCCAGCGCTCGCTTGCGCCCGTAGGCGAGTTCGCTCGCCAATTCATCGCCAAGGCCGGACAGCCCGACCGCATCGAGCAGTGCCTCGGCCGAAGCATCGAGGCGGTCGAGAACGCGCCCAGAACGCCAGAAATGAAACGATTTACCGAGCTTGTGCTGCAAGGCGACACGGACATTCTCGCGCACGCTCAGATGAGGGAAAACCGCAGAGATCTGGAACGAGCGTACCATGCCCCGACGGGCGATCTCGGCGGGCCTGAGGGCGGTGATGTCGCGGCCGTTGTAGACGATCTGTCCGGCGCTTGGCTCGAGAAACTTGGTCAAGAGATTGAAGACGGTCGTCTTGCCCGCGCCGTTGGGACCGATCAGTGCGTGGATCGTGCCACGGCGGATCTCGAGATCCAGCCCCTGTACTGCTGTGAAGCCGCGGAACTCCTTGGTCAGACCGCGGGTCTCGAGAATTACGTCGTCCACGCGTGAAGCCAGCAAAAAACCGACCGGAAGCCGGCGGGTGTTCTCGTTGCTCAGCCACCCTAATCCGCAAGACGCAAGGGCGGCAATCGGCAGAGCGATCGCACTCGGTTTTTTTGCGCTCCTGGGACACGCAAGCGCATGCGTCACCGCTGGTTAGGCCTAGATCCCCGCCTCTGGCCGATGCGACGCCGGTCTTAGGAACGGCGGTCGCGCGTCATCCCAAAAGGTAGGGCTCGTCCCATATCGCGGTGTGGATCGCCCCACCGGCTCTGACGTAGCCACGATACATCCCTGCGGTATTGAACGGCAGGGCCAAGGTTCCGGTGCGGTCGACCGCAATCACCCCACCCCGGCCGCCGAATAGGGCCACCGCCTCGACGACGGCATCTGCTGCCTGTTGCAGCGATTGGCCAGCATGGCGCAGCCGGGCGGCGATTTCGAAGGCGGCGCCGTAACGAATAAAAAACTCGCCGTGGCCAGTCGCCGAGACCGCGCAGGTTGCGTTATCGGCATAAGTGCCGGCGCCGATGATCGGGCTATCGCCGACCCGACCGGGGACCTTGCCAGTCATCCCGCCGGTCGAGGTAGCGGCGGCGAGATTGCCGTCGCAGTCGCGGGCGACGGCGCCCACGGTGCCTTCCCCGGCCGCGTTACGGCCGCGCTCTGCGAGCGCACGCTGCAATTCCCGCCGGCGTTCTTCTGTCGAAAAATCACCGGGCTCGGCGAAAGGAACGCGCTGCTCCCGGCAGAAGGCGAGCGCGCCCTCGCCGATCAGCAGCACATGGTCCGAGCATTCCATGACTGCGCGCGCCGCCAATACCGGGTTGCGCGGCCCGAAAATGCCGGCCACCGCACCCGCCCGGTGATCCCGCCCATCCATCACCGAGGCGTCCATCTCCTGAGTTCCTGCCGCGGTGAAGACGCTGCCCCTCCCGGCATTGAACAGCGGGTCATCCTCGAGCGCCACCACCGCCTTGGTCACTGCGTCGAGCGCACTCCCGCCTGTAGCGAGGATGTTGCGACCAGCCGTCAGTGCGCGACGCAACCCCCGATGATACGAAGCTGTGCGAGAAAGGGCCTTTTCGTCCCGGGCGATCGTCCCGGCACCGCCGTGAACGGCGAGGGCGAAGCCCTTTTCGGCGGTGCTGGTCGAGATCCCGTTACCGCTTCGAATATTGCGGCCGGCGCCGCGCCTTGTGCTTGCCGTATTTCTTACGCTCGACGACGCGACTGTCGCGCGTCAGGAAGCCCTGCTGCTTTAGAAGCGGTCGCAGGCCTGGCTCATAATGGGTCAACGCTCGGCTGATGCCGTGGCGCACCGCTCCGGCCTGACCGGACAACCCGCCGCCTTTGACCGTGCACCAGACATCGAATTGGCCGAGCCGATTGGTCGCGACGAGAGGCTGATTGATGATCATCCGCAGCACCGGCCGCGCGAAATAAACTGGGCTTTCGCGGTTGTTGACGTCGATTTTGCCGGTGCCGGGCTTGATCCACACGCGAGCGACGGCGTCCTTGCGCTTGCCGGTGGCATAGGAGCGGCCGAGCGCGTCGCGTCGCGGCTCTACATCGACCGGCATCGCGGTCGGGACCGGCGGCGGCGGGGCCGCCGGACGCGCCTGCTGCAATGCCTGACGCAGGCTCCCCAAACCTTGGAAAGTCTGAGCGCTGGGGCGCTGAGTTTGATCGTTATCGGCCATCGTTACTGCGCTCTCGCATTCTTGCGGTTCAAGGCGGCGACGTCGAGCCGTACCGGCTGCTGCGCCTCGTGCTTGTGCTCGGGGCCGGCAAAGACCCTGAGGTTTCGCATCACGCGGCGCCCGAGCGGTCCGCGCGGCACCATGCGCTCGACCGCCTTCTCGATGACCCGCTCCGGATGCTTGCCGTCGAGGATGGCCCCTTTGCTGCGCCCTTTGATGCCGCCCGGGAAACCCGTATGCCAGTAGAATATGTCGTCCTTGCGCTTGTTGCCGGTCAGCTGGACCTTCTCGGCATTGATGACGACCACGTGGTCGCCGCAATCCATGTGCGGCGTATACGAAGGCTTGTGCTTGCCGCGCAGGCGCATGGCGATGATCGAAGCGAGCCGGCCCAGCACCAGGCCGTCGGCGTCGATCAGCAGCCACTTCTTGTCGATGTCGGAGGGCTTGGCGGAGAAGGTCTTCATCGCTCTGGGCACAACCATCCGGCAGGCCGGATTTCGGACCGGTCCGCGAAAGCCGGTGATGTAAGCGATCCACCGCGAACGGTCAAGCGGAGTTCCTTGCGGCCTGCCTGCCCGGGGTACAACATGGAAATGACCCACGCAAGGTGAGACGGCGATGACGGCAATGGCGAGGATGACGACAAACGCCCCCGTTCTGCTCGAGGAGCACGATCGGGGGGTTTTGCGCCTCACCCTCAATCGCCCGGACGCACGTAATGCGCTGTCGGCCGCATTGATGTCGGCTCTGCTCGAAGCCCTCGCCCGCGCGGCCGAGGATCCGCAGGCACGGGTCGTCGTCATCGCCGGCGCCGGGCCCGCCTTTTGCGCCGGACACGATCTGCGCGAGATGCGCGCCGATCAGCGGCGCGAGACCTACGACCGCCTTTTTGCCCAGTGTAGCGAGCTGATGCTGGCGATCGTCAGATTGCCGAGGCCGGTCATCGCCGAGGTTCACGGGATAGCGACGGCCGCTGGCTGCCAGCTGGTCGCGACCTGTGATCTGGCAGTCGCCGCCGAGGATGCCCGGTTCGCGACACCCGGCGTCAATATCGGCCTCTTTTGCTCGACGCCGATGGTGGCGCTGACCCGCGCTGTCGGGCGCAAGGCGGCGATGGAGATGCTGCTGACCGGGAAACTCATCGATGCCGAGACGGCCCGGGCGATCGGGCTGGTCAACCGGGTAGTGCCGCGGGAGGGGCTGCGCGACGCGGCCGAGAGTCTGGCACGCGAGATCGCCGGCAAATCCGCACTTACCGTCGCGATCGGCAAAGAGGCTTTCTACCGTCAGGCCGAGCTCGACCTCGCCGCCGCCTACCGCTATGCCGCCGAGGTCATGACGACCAACATGCTGGCCCACGACGCCGGCGAAGGCATCGACGCGTTTCTTGCCAAGCGCAAACCCGTCTGGCACGACCATTGAGGCAGCATTGAACCACGAGAGCTATCCCGACGATTACCTGCGCGGCATCCTCGAGGGTGTGCGCACGATCGCCGTCGTCGGCGCCAGCCCCAGGCGCGAGCGGCCGAGCCATCGTGTCATGGCCTATCTGCAGCGGCGCGGCTACCGGACGATCCCGGTCAATCCCAATGCTGTGGGTGATACGATCAATGGCGAGCGGGTTTACGCCTCGCTCGCCGAAGTGCCAGAGCCGATCGACATGGTCGACGTCTTCCGCCGGCCCGAGGCGGCGAGCGGGGTCGTCGACGAAGCGATTGCCGCCGCTGCCAAGGTTGTGTGGATGCAGCTAAGGGTGCGGGACGACGCTGCGGCGGCGCGCGCCGAAATGGCCGGCCTCAAAGTGGTTATGAACCGCTGCCCGGCGATCGAGATTCCGCGGCTCGGTCTGCTGCTCCGCTAAGGCCT
>DASQCY010000181.1:0-6022 GCA_035634495.1 Allostellaceae bacterium | reverse complement strand
ACGGTTCCCTACGAGATCGAGCAGGCCTGCATCGAGCTGGTGGCGCTGCGCTATCGGATGGAACGCCAGCACCCGGGTGTGGTCGCCGACCACATCGGCACCGCCGCCGGCGACGGGGTTACCTACAGCCAAAAGGATATGAACCCCTGGATGAAGCGGGACCTCGAGCAGTTCAAGTCGGTGGTTCCAGTCTCGCCAATGCCAAGGGGGTTCTGATTGTTGTCCGCCAACTTCGTCAGCCATGTGCCGGACGCACCGCTGCAAGAGCACGAGATCCGCGCACTACCGCGCTGTGCCAATTGCCCGTTTGCCGAGACCGACAAGGACGACGGCACGCTCTACTGCCACGAAAGCGCGGTGAAGGCTCAGGCTGCGGTCATCGTTCAGCAGCCGCAGCAAAACACGCCGGTGCTCACCGCCGCCGGCGCTCGGATCCCGCCTAAGCCCGAAGTCGTGGTCCTCGGCGTCACCAGCTTCTGGCCGGAGGTCCAGCCCGAGTGGCGATGCTGGCAGCATCCCAAGCTGCAGGCCGAACGGCGGCGGCTCGAGAGTGGTCTCTGATGACGACGCTCGAAGAACTGTCGCTGCGCACACCGGTTTGCGAGTTTCTCTACCAATCGCATGACGTGATCGAGGCGGCGATCGGCGACCAAGTGTTGATCCAGGCGATCGGAGTCAGCGCCCGGATCATTGCCGAGTCGCTCAGAGAAGGCGGCCAGATCCTGATCGCCGGTAATGGCGGCAGCGCCGCGCAGGCGCAGCATTTCGCCGCCGAGCTGGTCGGGCGGTTCGCGCGCGACCGCGCACCGCTTCCGGCGATCGCCCTCGGTGCCGATGTCGCGAGCCTGACCGCGATCGCCAATGACTATGGCTTCGCCCACGTCTTCGAGCGCCAGCTGATCGCACTGGTGCGCCCGGGCACGGTCTTGGTCGCGATCTCGACCTCGGGCAAGTCGCAGAATGTTTTGCGGGCGGTCGAGGCCGCGCAGCGCTTGGACCGCATCCCGATCATCGCGATGACCGGGCGCCCGGGCGGCCCGCTGGCCGACGCCTGTCCCCTCACGATCGTCGCCCCGTCCACCGAAACCCCGCTGGTGCAGCAGCTGCACCTGGTCGCGGCGCACGCGATCTGCGGTCTGGTCGAGGCGATCCTTTTTGGCGAGGTGCCGAAATGAGCTTCGCTGCCGAGTGGAAGGGTCTGGATGAGCTCCTCGACCGTCTGCGACGCGCCTCGCCGGACATCCGGCATCGGATCAATCTGGCGACACGCGGTTCCGGCGAACTCGTCGCCTCGCAGGCGCGCGACAATCAGCGGAGCCTGTTCAAGGGCTCCGGGAAGGTCGCCGACATCTCGGTCCAGGTGACCCGCAGCGGCGACACGGTCACCGCCGACATCACCGCCGGCGGAACACCCTATGCCCGGATCCACGAATTGGGCGGCACGATCCACCTGCCGGATATTTTCCCGGTCCAGGCCAACGCGCTGCATTGGATCAGCAAGGAGGGTGACGAGGTTTTCGCCAAGCATGCCCGGGCGCATGACGTGGTTATCCCCGAGCGCTCCTATCTGCGCTCGGCGCTCAAGCAGCGCGAAGACGACATCATGCGGGTGTTCCGGGAGGCCGTCGCTGGCGCCGGGAACGTCACCCAGGCCGCATAGCGGGGGTTTCGATGTCGACGTGTCCTCCGACCCGCGAGCAGGTCTTCAGCGCGGTCTTCAACCTGGTCAACGGGCTGCCGGGCTTTGCGCTGACGACCCGCCGCTACACTCGCCCCTCGGCCGTCGAGGCGATCAACTGCCCGTGTCTGATGAGCTGGGAGCAGCCCGAGAAGACCGAGGGCGCCGAGCTCGGGTTGCGCAGGCGCTGGTGGGAGGTCTGGTACATCATCGTCTACTACAACAACGACAGCTATACGCCGGGTGCGACGATCCTCAACCCGCTGATCGACACGGTCGAGGCGGCATTCGCCCCGGACAACTATGTGCACCAGACGCAGACACTCGGCGGGCTGGTGCAGGCGGTCTACATCGACGGTGCGACGGTCAAGGCGATCAGCGACGTCGACATCGACCACGGCCAGGGTGGTGCCGTCATCCCGGTGCGGATTCTCGTGCCCTAGTTGCGCACCCGCCGGTTCAGATAGGCGATCAAACTGCGCTTCAGCTCGTCGCTGCCGGGGCTGTCGCGAATGACCTGACGCAGCTTTGTGGCACTGATCTCATAGGCCGAGAAGTCGACCCCTTGCGCCATGGCCGCGTCGATGCGGTCCAACATGCCGGGCAGCCAGAGGCGGCGGCTATCCATGTGCACGTCGTTGACGGGCTGCAGACCGCCGAGGGTCAAGGCTTTCTGCAGTGGCCTCCGGCGTCGGGTCTCCCGGGACGTCCGGCAGCCGCTTCCATGACTCTGTCGGGCTAAGACACCAAACCGACCCGTCAGAGCACAGCGCAAACAGCGTGTTCGCAGAGGCGGCGATCTGAATAATCCGCTTTATCAAGGGGGTTCTCCGAAATGACCACTCATCTCTACCACGCCGGCTGATGCTCGATCTACCTGACGTCACGCTGGTTGCGATCGATGCCGGTCCGGTTGCCGATCTCGTCGACCAGGCGATCAACGACTGCCTCGATCACGTCCGGTTTGCCGATGTCTTGTCGAGCGGGCACCTGCCCGCGCCGATCGACGGCATCGACGCCTGGAACAAGGCGATCTGGCACACCGTGCCGGAGCTGATCAAGACCAGCCATTACCTAGTGATCCAGTGGGACAGCTGGATCATCAACCCGGCAGCTTGGTCCGACGACTTTCTTGGCTACGACTACATCGGCGCACCGTGGGGTTGGCACCGCGGCGGACCCGAAGTCGGCAATGGCGGCTTCTCGCTGCGTAGCAAGCGCCTGGGGCTGTACCTACGCGATAACGCCGAGGTGTTCCCGGTCAAGTTCCCCGAGGACGACTGGCTGTGCCGCCGCTATCGGCCACTGCTGCGCGGTGACTTGCTGTTCGCACCCGATGCCGTCGCCTACCGCTTCTCGCGCGAGCGCACCGGCTGGGAACTGAGCCAACCAAGCTTTGGCTTTCACGGCCTGTGGAACTTCCCGCGTGTGCTGAGCATGCGGCAACTCGGCGAACGCATTGCGCTGTTCAATGACTATGTCACCAGCCGCGTCGAGTACCCGCAGATGCTGCAGGCAATGTACGAGCGGAGGGCGAAGGCATGATCACGCCCGACACGCTCTACACCGTGCTGACCTATGAGCTTACGCAATACCCATTCCCGGCATTGATCACCGAACTGCTCGGCGAAAAGGACCTGTCGTTTCTGCGCGACGAGCTGCCACTGCATACGCGCGCGACCGACCAGAAGACGCGGTGGCACGAGCGGTTCTATGCCACGCGCGAGCTCTGGGCACCGCTTTATACCGACTTTGTGATGGAGTTCGTTGCCCGGCAGTTCAGCGAACCCTTCCTCGTCCAGGCGATCCCGACCTTCCGGGTGCATCAGCCGGGGAATGTCGCGGTCGGCGAGTATCACAGCGACGGCGACTACGGGCATCCGGCAGGTGAGACGAATTTTTGGCTGCCGCTGACGCGGGCCTCGGGCACTAGCTCGGTCTTCCTTGAGGAGGGACCGAACCGGCGACGCTCGATCAGTGCTTGGCCCGGTGACGTCGTGGTGTTTGACGCGATCGCCACGCGCCACGGCAACGAGATCAACGGCGAGCGCTTTAGCCGGGTCAGCTTTGATTTCCGGTGTCTGCCGTACCGGCTCTACCGCGGCGAGGGCGAGGCGCGCTCGGTCAACATGGGCAAGCGCTTTGCACCCGGCGAGTACTACGCCGACATCGTCGTGCCGGGCCGCGCATGATCACCGACGAGCAGCGGATGGCGTGCAACGCCTTTTATCAGACCTTTGGTCTATTGCACGACGGGCGGATTGGAACCCTGCGGCACCAAAGCGGGGCGACTTACAAAGTCCGCCTGCATGAATGCCGGCAGGAGGGCGACGAGTTCATCTTCCGGCTGGAAATTCTCGATAAGGCGGAGGGCAGCGCGTGAGGGCGCGGGGCAACGAGCCGAGCCGGCTGCTAAGCCTCGACGACGAGCCCTGGCGGCCGTCGCAGCGGCTCTATTCGCTGGCCCATGACATCGCGGGTCTGGCACCCAGGATCACCCACCGCAGGCTCGGTGCACGGCCCTCGGCCGGCCGGCGCTGGTTCGAGGTCTTTCCGGGCCAGCACTACCACCTCTTGACCGCGATCTCCGTGGTGCTCGGCCCGCGGATCATCTGGGAGTTTGGCACCGATACCGGGATGAGCGCGGTTGCCATGCTCGAGGGCAATGCGCTGGCGCGGATCTACACCGTCGATATCGAGCCCTGGTGCACCAAACAGGATCCCTGGCTCCTCGAGGCGGACTTTGCGGACGCGCGGGTGACTCAGGTCGTGAAAGATATGGCGGCCCCAGACCTGTTCGCGACCTGGGGCGAGTGTATCGCCGGGGCCGAGTTGATCTTCGTCGATGGCCCCAAAGACGGGCTAACCGAGCGGACATTCCTCGCTCGGTTGGCCGCCGTCCCGTTCCGCCGCTCCCCGATTGTGGTCTTCGACGACATCCGGGTCATGAACATGATCGACATCTGGCGCGGCATTGCGCGGCCCAAGATGGACCTGACGAGCTATGGCCACCACACCGGCACCGGGCTCGTCGATTGGTGCGGGAGTCTATGATGGCAGTGGTCCCCGGCACCCCCCTCGACGCCGAGCGCATTCGCAGCACGCTGAGCCAAGCCAGAGGGGTGTTCCTCGAGCTGAGCCTCGAGGATAGGGCTGAGACTGCCAAGACGATCTTGCCCTTCTACGAGGTCCTTGCCGCGGCCTATGCCGAGTTTGTGGTGTTCCTGCGCGCCATGCAGGACGGGGCTGCGGGCACCGCTTGATGACCGCGCAATTCGACTCGCTGATCGGCGGCCGTCGCAACGCGGCACTGCGCGAGGCGATCCAGCAAGGCGCACAGAATTTTACCTACAAGGGCCATCCCTGCTGGAAAGATCCGTTTGACCTGGCGCTCTACTCGATGCTGCTGTGGCGCGAAAAGCCGCGGACCATCATCGAGATCGGCTCGGCCTTTGGTGGCTCAGCGCTGTGGTTCCGCGACATGCAGGTAGCGATGGGGATCACCCCCTGCATGGTGATGTCGATCGACGTCAACCCGCCGAGCACGACCATCCCCGGCCTCGCCTTTCTGCAGGGTGACGCACACGATCTCGGCAGGACGATCCCGCCGCAGTGGCTCGCCAGTGAGATGGCGCGGCCGTTGCTGGTGATCGAAGACAGCTCACACGAGCCCGAGACCACGCTCGCGGTGCTGCACTTCTTCGACCCCTGGCTGCGGCCGGGCGAGATGATCGTGGTCGAGGACGGCAACGCCGACGAGCTCTATCCCGGCCGGCACCGCCGCGGCGGACCGCTGACCGGGCTCAACGAATTCATGGCCGAGCGCCGCGTCGACTATGTGCGCGCCGCCGAATATTGCGATTTCTTTGGCCAGAACGTGACCTTTAACCCCGACGGTTATTGGCGGAAGATCCGATGAGGCCGCCAAAGATGAGCGCCTTCGTGATCGCCTATAACCGGGCGGAATTACTTCGCGCTTGCTTGCGGCGGGTGCGTTTTGTCGACGAGCTCATCGTCGTCGATAAGTCTTCGACGGACGAGACCCCCATGGTCGCGCGCGAGCTCGCCGACCGTTATGAGCTGGTGCCGTGGACCCCGGTCGTCGAGGATACCCGGGCCTACGCGCAGAGCCTGTGCTCGCACGAGTGGATCATCTGCCTCGACGACGACGAGATCCTCTCGCCCACGGCACCCGAGGGGATCGGCGAGGTCATCGCGAAATGCCCCGAGGCGGATGTCTTCTATATCCCGATCCGCCATTACATCCTCGGGCGGTTCGACCCGCGAAGCTACCCCGAGGAGCTGCGGCCGGCCCTCTATCGCCGCGGCATGATCCACTACCCC
>DASQCY010000180.1:0-6491 GCA_035634495.1 Allostellaceae bacterium | reverse complement strand
CGGTCTCGCCGCGCTCGCGGTCGAGCTGCCGGTTTCGACCACGATCATGCTGCGCGCCATCGCAGCCATCGCTCAAGAGGAGGGGGAAGACCTCGGAGATCCGCGGACGGGGCTTGCCTGTCTCGAAGTGTTCGCGCTGGGCAGCCCTACTGCTGACGAAATGGGCGTCGAGGCCGACTATTTTGCGGCTCGCGCAATACTCGCCCGCGGTCTGATCGAAATTGCCGACTTCGCCATAGACAAGGGCGCGATCGGCGAAAGCGCTCCCTTCCTCGTCCGCTTCCTGACGCAGATCGCCTCGCGCTTCGGTGTCGTCGTATCCCAGAAGGTGGCGGCGCAGGCTGTCGCGGTGATCGGTGCAGTGGGCGGTGCGGCCGTCAATCTCGCCTTCATCGAGCACTTTCAGGATGTGGCGCACGGTCATTTTACCGTCCGCAGGCTCGAACGCGTCTACGGCATCGACGCCGTGCGTAGCGAATACGACCGAATAAAATCCGACTTGACGCGGCCGCATGACGACATCGACTGCTGACAGCCGGGGAGCGATTGCCGGTCGATCGCGGTCGCGGCTATGCTGAGGCGGTACCGGGCTCGGAGAAGGGCAGCTGCATGATCACGGATGCGGCCGGCGTCGCGCGTGTCGAGAGGGGCGGCGAAATTCAGGCGGTCGGGCTGGTCTCGACAGCACATTTCGTCAGCCATTTCCACTCGCTGGTGCTGCCGCCGCTGTTCTTGCTTCTGCGGGAGCGATGGGGGGTCGGATTTGTCGAGCTGGGTCTCGCCTTGACCGTCGGCTCGATCGTCTCCGTCGCCGCTCAAATGCCGATGGGCTATCTCGCCGACCGGTTCGGACCACGCCGCCTGCTGATCGCAGCGCTCTGTCTCGGCGGCTTCGCTATCGCTTCGATCGGCCTCGCCGATTCTTACGCGTGGCTGCTCGTGGCGACGGGCCTGCTCGGCATCGCCAACGCCATCTATCACCCGGCAGACTACGCAATCCTCTCGGCTAGGGTCGCGCCCGCGCATATCGGCCGCGCCTTTTCCGTCCACACCTTTGCCGGCATGCTCGGCGGAGCGATCGCACCAGCCGCGATGCTGGTGCTCGCCACGACCACCGGAACCCGCTCGGCGCTCGTCGTCGCCGGGCTCGTAGGGCCGCTGGTGGCCTTGCTTGTCGCCGGGGCGCGGACCCTGGAAGCCGAACCGGCGCGAAGCCGGGGAGACGAGCATCACGCTATTGCAGAAGCCGAACAAAGGCGTACGGTGTTTACCCCTGCGATCCTCGCTTTGACGGTCTTTTTTGTCCTCCTCAGCCTGTCGAGCAGTGGGATCACCAACTTCTCGGTCGTCGCGCTGACGAGCGCCTACGGCTTGCCTTTCGCGGCGGCGAATTTGGCGTTGAGCGCTTATCTGACAACGAGTGCCTTTGGCGTCCTGGCCGGCGGGTTTGTCGCGGACAGGACGCGCCGACACGGCCAAGTTGCCGCTGTCGGTTTCGCGGTCAACGCGGTCATTATCTTGTTGATCGGCACGATCGGGTTGGGACCGCTGGTGCTTGTCACGGCGATGGGCACGGCCGGATTTCTTTCGGGCATGATCATGCCCTCTCGCGACATGCTAGTGCGAGCGGCCGCACCGGCCGGCGCCATCGGGAGAGCCTTTGGGATCGTCTCCATCGGTCTCAGCACCGGCGGCATGATTGGCCCGATGCTTTTCGGCTGGATCATGGACCGCGGCGCGCCGCGTTGGGTGTTCGGCGCGAGCGTCGTGTTCATGGTGCTGACCGTGGCCTTTGTGCTGATTGGCGAGCGGCGATCGGTCACTCGCCCTCGTCCGTTGGTTTTGCCCATCGGATCCACATCGCGATAAGGCATTTCCGAATTCGCTTCGGAATTGGCGGCTGTCGCCGCGCCTCGCCGTTTTTCTAGAGGGCGGGCGACTTGCCATCAAACGGTCATGCTCGTATGGTTAATAGAGATAATTTAACGGGAGGAGACTTCAATGCCGCAGATTGCCGTCATTAACGAGTCAACCGCGATCTCCGATGCGGACGTTCAGAACATGCTGCCCGCCTTCGGCCAACAGTGGAACAATGACCTCCAGCCGATCTGGGGTGTCGATGAGGCGACGTTCTCTTTCGTTCCAAAGAATCAGACCCCTGCCGACGGCACTTGGTGGGTGGTGTTTCTGGACGACAGCGACCAGGCGAACGCGCTCGCCTACCATGATCTGACGGATCAGGGTCTTCCGATCTCGAAGGTCTTCGTGAAAACCATTCAAGCGGACAACGCTAGTGTCAGCGTCGGCGCGACACACGAGATCTGTGAGATGGCGGTGGATCCGTGGCTCAACAGCGCCTACCAGGATCCCCAGGGCGTCTTCTGGGCCGGCGAGGTGTGCGATCCGGTCGAAGACGACCAGTACGGTTATCAGATCGGTGGCATCCTAGTGACCGACTTCGTAACGCCGAATTGGTTCGCGCACCAGCATGCGGAAGGCAACATCGACCTGAAGGGCCACGCCCAAGCTGCATTCGAAATCCTGACTGGCGGCTACGCGCAGTATTTCGATCCCCAACAAGGGTGGCAGCAGGTTACCGGGTCCCAAGCGAGGCACAGCAGGCGGGTGGCCCAGGCGCCGGAAGGCTCACGCAGAGATCGTCGTCGTCGGCAAGGCGCGCCCGGCGGCCCCGCCTTTAGTCCGAAGCGGCATCGCAGCCTGGGCGCGGTAGCCCGAAGGGCCCTAAGAGCCCGAATTGCCCAAAGGTAGCCGACGCCGTAATCAAAGTAGTTGCACCGGCGGCGCCCGTCGCCGGTGCAACCAAACACGCCAAGTCGGTGATTTTCCGCTATAAATCTGCGCTCCACGCAAGGACGGAGAACCTGACATGCCGGCGCAGCGCAACACGACCGAAGACGACATCACCGCCGACGTACTGCAGCGATTTGCCGAGACTCCGGATCAGCGGTTGCGGCAGATCATGCTAGGTCTCGTCAAGCACCTGCACGCCTTCGTGAAGGAGGTTGAGCTCACTGAGGCAGAGTGGTTCCAGGCCATCGAGATCCTGACCGAAGCCGGTCGGATGTGCAGCGACAAGCGCCAGGAATTCATCCTGTTTTCGGACACGCTCGGCGTCTCGATGGTCGTCGATCTGATCAGTCACCGCCAACCGGATGGCGCGACCGAGTCGACGGTATTTGGCCCATTCCATCGGCTTGGCGCGCCTGAGCTGCCGGCGGGCGGCAACATCGCCGCTCTCGACAAGACCGGGACACCGACCCTGGTCAGCGGCCGGGTGCTCGATCTCGACGGCAAGTCGATCGAAGGCGCTGTGCTCGATGTCTGGCAGGCGCAGTCGAATGGCCTTTACGATTCGCAGGATGCGAACCTCAGCGGGCTACACATGCGCGGCAGGTTCCGCAGTGATGCGGAAGGCCGGTATCTCGTCCGCACCGTGCGGCCGGTCCACTACCCGATCCCGTCTGACGGGCCGGTCGGCCGGATGCTGCGTGCGACCGGCCGTCATCCCTGGCGCCCGGCCCACATTCACTTTGTCGTCTCGGCCGACGGCTACGAGCCCGTGACGACCCACATTTTCGATCGGACCGACGAATATCTCGGCAGCGATGCGGTGTTTGCGGTCAAAGATTCGCTGATCTGCGACTTCGTTCGGCACGAGAGCCCAACCGGCGAGGCCGCGCGGCTCGGCATAAACCAGCCATTCCTTACTGCCGATTTCGACTTTCACCTCAAGCCGGCAACCGAGCAACGCGCGACCGTTCTCGACGCGCAGCGACGGCTCGCCGCTCTGGGTGCTGCGGGCTAGGCGAGAGCCGCCCTATCGGCTCAATATATGGCCTTATAGGGCGCGAATCCTTTCAAACAGCGGATATACCTGGGCGCGATAGACGGGGGAAGCCGAGCGCAACAGCCAGTGCTGCTCGAAGGCGTGGGCAGGGTATTCCGGGTATTGGCCGCGGAACGTCTTGGCGAGCTGAGCGGCTTCCTCGGGGCGTCCGAGCAGGGATAAGGCAGCCATCAGAAAGAGCTGCGCGCTGCCGTAGGTGGGATTGCGTTCGAGGGATTTCTCCAGCAGGGCAAGCGCCACTTCGACGCGACCGCGCAGCAACTCGGCAAATCCGCCAAAGAAGAACCAGATGCTGTGCCGCCGATCGGTCGGATCCAGGCGCATGGCCCGCTCGATCGCCGGCTGTGTTTCCCAGGGTCGGCCGAGGAGGGCGGCATTGTAGCCGGCGAAGCCGTGGGCGAAGGCCAGTCGTTCATCCATTGCCAGCGCTTGTACGAACGCGTCTGCCGCCTCCTGCAGCTGTCCTGCTGCGGAGTACAACATGCCCTGGACGGTTTTCGCGCGTGCACACGTCGGCTCGAGTTCTAGGGCCAAGGCGGCCGCCTCGCGGCCGAGGTCGGACGCCGCTGCGCAGGCACGCGGATCGCCCCACCACGAGTTGCCGACGAGATATTGGCACGTGCGAGCCAGACCAACGAGCGCCTCAACATTGCGCGGGTCGCGAGCGAGTGCGGCGAGAAACCATCCCTGTGCCTCGGCGCTGAGCTCGGCGCACATCTCTCTCCTGAGCGCAGTCTCCGCACGGGAGAGACACTCGTCGACCCCCAGTCCCGCATCCAATCCGATAACCGCACGGCGGCTGGCCGCCTGGAGGAGCAGAATATGAAGCGCGCGGGAGATTTGCAGGGTTATCTCGGCCTGAATTGGTGTAACGTCCTCGGGTCGGAATTCCATTCGACCCGCCCACAGGTAATCCGACGTGATCGCATCCGAGATGCGTATGTTGACCCGCAGGTTCCCGTAGCTGCCTCGTTGAACACTCCCGTAAACTACGTAGCTGAGTTCGGGTGGGTTTCGTGGCGGGAGGTTGTCGGCGTAACGCCGTTCGTCCGCTACCCAAGCGAACGAGAGGCCGCGACAGTGCCGAAACAGGCCAGTGAACAGGCGGTCGGTGAAACCGTCAACCAGACCTTGCCTGTTAGCCTCGCCGGTCAGATTGCGCAACGGTGCAACGCCTACGACAGTGCTCGGCAGCAAGCACGGCCACCGCGGCACCAACCTCGCCGGGCTCTGTTCCTCTGATCGCTGGTTGCCTCGCCTTGGTGACAATGGATACGCCATGTCCTACGCCTCCACCCACCTTCTCATGTCCCCCGCCCGCCCGATGTCGCGCGACGAGTGAACTTGTCAAATCAGGCCGAAACGTGGCCTACAGGCGCCGGCTCGTCCTTGTCGAAGTCAAACTCGACCTTGGCGCCGTGCGGGTCGTTGAAGAACAGCTGCCAGATGCCACTTCCGGGAAGGCGGCGCAGCTCGTACTCGATCCCTTCGCGTTTCAATGTCGCGACCGTCCCGGGCAGGTCTCTGGCGGTGAACGCCATGTGGTCGAGCACGCCGGCGCGCTCCTTCGGCAGCGGATCGCGATGGATCACGTGCAAAATCGGCGTATCGCCGTCGGCATAGAGCCACCAGCCTGGAAACTGAAAGGGCGGCCGCCAACCCACCCTGAAGCCGAAGAGGTCGCAATAGAACCGACGCGTCGCCTCGAGGTCGTCGCTCAAGACGGTGAAATGGTTCATGGTCGTGACACTCATTAGAGGAACTCCTTTATCGCCGCGATCAATTCGGCAAATGCCTACTCGGACGCCGGGTGCGGCGTCAACGACGGGATGCGACGAAAGGTCGGTTCACAAGATGGCGTATGGGCCGGCTTGGCCGGAGGTGGAGAAAGATGAAGAATAACGATCACCTTCCGAAGCTTCAGTGTGTGATCGACGAATTGCCCGCGGGCTTCGATGCCTTGCGGGCGGAGGCGCGCGCCGAGGGCTATTTGTTTGTGGAACGGCTTGCGACCGATTGGCTATCGGGCACAACGCGGTTCGATCGCGAAGGGGAAGCGCTGCTCGCGGCGCGCGTGAACGGTATGCTCGCCGGTATCGGAGGGCTGACGATCGAACCTGTGGTCCCAAACGCTCTGCGTATGCGGCGCTTCTACGTTCGTCTGGGATATCGGCGAAGCGGCATCGGCTGCAAGCTGGCTAGCGCGTTGCTCGAACGGGCACGGAGCGCCGGAAGGCTCGTGACCGTCAACGCCGCCCCTGCGAGTGCAGTGTTCTGGGAATCACTCGGCTTTATGCCGGACCCCCGCGATGGACACACCCACGTCTATCAGCTTCACAAGAGGCTTTTGCCGAAATGAGGTTGCTCATGGCAGTGATCGCCTGTGCCTTGGTGCCTCCGGCACGAGCCGCCGGCATCGACTGGTCAAAGGCTCAGCTAGTTACCCTGACCGCGGTCGAATACGCTTTTGAACCGAACCATTTGATCCTTCGCCGCGACATCGCCTACCGGCTGCACGTCGAAAACCACGGCCGTGAGCTGCACGAACTGACAGCCCCCAAGTTTTTTGAAGCTGTCGAGCTGCGCAATCCCGAGGCCCTGAACCGTGAGCATACGGAGGTCG
>DASQCY010000179.1:0-5495 GCA_035634495.1 Allostellaceae bacterium | reverse complement strand
CGGCGCTGCAGACCGACTTTGGCAGCCCGGACCAGCTTTGCGCGATCCCCGTACTTCCGGCGAGCGGGTATCAGGCAGCGGCCGAAGCGCTGTGGCTTCGGGACGACGCCGTCGTCAGCGCGATCTTTCGCGACACGACCCTCCAAGCCTTTGAGGGCTGTCTCTTCGGTCCAGCCACCGGTTCGTGCGGGCTAACCGGTCAGCTGTTGGTGCGGATTGGCCCGACCGCGGGTGACGGAGATCCCTGCTCCTTGGAGCGGCGTCGCGATCCCGAAGAGCCGGTGCGGTAGCGGTCGAGATCTCCCCGCGGGTTACGGCGCCCGGACGAGTTGGCCGCGGATCTCTCCGGGTTTATTGGCGGCCGTGTGGACGTTGACATACCACTTCCCGGCCTCGAGATCGGTGATCTGCGCGTCGGTCAGCGCTGCCGAACCCTTGATTGGGCTGGCGGGATCGTTGAACGGCACGAGGACGCCGGCGTTTGCTCCCGGAGCAGCCGGACCGTGGATATGGGCCGCCGTAGCGGGGCCGCTTAGCCCCGAATAGGTGACGCTCCAGGTCAGCGTCTTGGTGGCAGTGTCCAGCGACGCCGTCGCGGTGCCCTTGCCTGCACTGGTGACCGGCGGGACCTCGCTGGCGCCGCTGAGATCGGCCTTGAAGTTAATTTGATCGGCCCGCGCGACCCCCCAGAGCAAGAACACCGAAAGGACCCCTGGTACGAACGGCGGTGCACGGCGCATCTCTCCCCTCCCATGACCCGTTATCCGAGTGCGCAGACTATTGAAGGAACCATCAGACGAGAAGCCGAAAATGGGCCGGGGTTTCCGACATCCGATCAAATGTGCGCGAGGCAGAGCTCTTGGCGCTTATGTGCCTGCCGGGAGCCCTTCCCGATTCGCTCGGGAGCGGGCGGCCTGCGCGACGGCGAGCAATGCCTCGCGGCAGACAGTATCGGCGGGCAGGCCGGTCAGCTTCATGTGCAACTCGGCTTGTGCAATTCGTTTGAGCTGCGCGCGCAACCCTACCTCGTTCCAGAGCACGAGCTGGCGTTTGAAGCTATCCTCCTGCCTGTAGAAGATCGGCGGGCGGGCGGTGCGCACCACCTCTGCGGCGGTCGTCCCCGCCGCCACTCGGGCGGCAAACACATGCAGGCGTTGCAGATGGCGTAGCATCGCCCGGACAACCGAAACCGCCGACTCGCCTTCTTGAAGGACCCGATCGATTACCCGATCGACCCTCGCTGCATCGCCCTCCGCCGCGGCCATGACAGCGTCGTCCGTGGCGAGTGCCGCGCTGTCACCAATCAAGAGCCGCACGTCATCGAGTTCAACATGCCCGCCCTCGCCGGCGTATAGCGCGAGCTTTTCGAGCTCGGCGCGGGTCAGCAGACGATCGTTGCCGAGGTGCTCGACCAGATATTGGCTCGCCTCGCCGCTCGCGGTTATCCGGTGCGCTCGCAATGTGTCCCGGATTACGCCCGCGCGGTCGCGCGGCGCATCGGGATAGCAGCCGATCGCCGCCGCGCGGGGCGAGGTGTCGAACACCCGGCGCAGTGCTGACGATCCCGGCAGATCACCCCCCTCCACCACGATGAAACCGTCGCCGGGGGCGGCATCGAGGAATCCCCTGAACAACCCCGCCAGGCGATCCGCAGCGTCGCGCACACGGATTACCCGCCGCCCGCCGATCAGGCTCAGTTGGGCGGCTTCGTCGGCCAGGCGCGCAGGGTCCGCGGCGAGGGCGGCGCCGCTCAGATCGGCGACTCGGAACGGATCTTTTAGGTCCGGACAGACGGTGCGTGCGAGGACGTCGGCGCGTTCGCGTACCAGACCGATATCCGGGCCGTAGAGCAGCACGGCGCGAATTGTTTGATCCGGTCGCTGTAGAAACGCGGCAATCCGAGCTGCGGGAAGCTTCACGGCATCTCAGGCTGGCTTCGCGCTCTTCTCGGCCATGCGCCGCTGCATGAAAAAGGTGAGCCGGGTCACGATCTCTTGGTCGAGCTCCACGACCGACCGAACCCCTGCGTCGTTCTCGCCGACAACGGTCGAGTACTGATTGGGATTGAGGTCGAAGGAATTGGCGACGTGGACCGTGTTGGTCAGCAGAATGCCGCCGGTTTGGAGATCGATCAACCTGTAGGTCGCAGAAGCGTCGATTTGCCCGAGAGTCCCCAAGCCTTGTGATTGGATGCCGAGATTGCCGAGCGTAACGGCGAGGGTGGTGCTCAGTCGATAGCGTGCGGGCGTTGGCTCACCCGTTGGGTTGAGCGAATTGCGCAGAGCGATTTCGAGCCGCTGGCCGATCCGTTCGGAAATCGGATCGACCTTGATCGCTCGCAGTTCCTCGCTCGCGGGCCCGCTCTCGACATCGGCATAGAGCGGCGCCCAGCCGCAGCCCGATAGCATCTGCGCCAAGGCGGCCGCGAGCGCGATCACGGCGCAGTGTGTCGTCATCTCAGGTCAGGCAACGATATTGACGATCCGGTTCGGCACGACGATGACCTTGCGCGGCCGATGGCCATCGAGCCAGCGCGCTATCTGCGGCAATGCGAGAGCGGCGTTTTCGACGGCGCCCGCCGCAGTGTCGCGCGGGACTTCGAGGGTTGCCCGCAACTTGCCGTTGACCTGGACGGCTAGCGTCACTTGCTCGTCGCGGGTGAGATCGGGATCGAATACCGGCCAGGGCTGCTCGGCGAGCAGGCCGCTGCCGCCGAGTTCGTGCCACATCTCTTCGGCAAGATGCGGCATCATAGGGCCGATCAGCACCGCCAAAGTCTCGAGCCCTTCGCGGAGCACCTCGGGCGCGCCGGGCTCGACGGCAGGCAGCTCCTCGAGCGCGTTGGTTAATTCGCGGATCCGCGCCACCGCGCGGTTGAAACGAAATTTGTCCAGATCGTCGGTGACGGCTGCGATGGTCTTATGCGTGGTGCGGCGTACGCCCCCAACGGCAGGCGTCAGGTCCGCAGGCACCGCGGAGCCAGGCGGCGGCAAAGCGATGGTGGGTTCGCTGACCATTCGCCATAGCCGGTTGATGTAGCGCCAGACGCCTTCGATCCCGGTCTCCGTCCACTCGAGGTCGCGCTCCGGCGGACTGTCTGACAACAGGTAGAGCCGAGCGGTATCCGCTCCGTAGGTATCCGCAATTGCGTCGAGGCTGACGACGTTCTTCTTCGACTTGCTCATCGCTTCGTGGCGGCCGGCAATCACCGGACGCCCCGCCGCATCGACAAAGCGGCCCTCCGCGTCGGTCTCGACCTCCTCCGGGAAAAGCCACTTCCCAGCCTCGCTCTGATAGGTCTGGTGGCAGACCATCCCCTGCGTGAAGAGTCCGGCAAACGGCTCGTCAAGGTCGAGATAGCCGCATCGCTTCAATGCCCGGGTGAAGAACCGAGAGTAGAGCAGATGGAGAACGGCATGTTCGATGCCGCCGATATACTGGTCGACCGGCATCCAGTAATCGACCGCCGGGCGCTCAAAGGCGACAGGTGCCCGCGCCGAGCAAAAGCGCAGGAAGTACCAGGAGGAGTCGAAAAAGGTGTCGAGCGTGTCGGTCTCGCGTCGCGCGGGCCGGCCGCAATTCGGGCAGGGGACGTCCTTCCATGTCGGATGGTGATCAAGCGGATTGCCCGGAACCTCGAAGCTGACATCCTCCGGCAAGGTGACCGGCAGATCTTTCTCCGGAACCGGGACGATGCCGCAGGTGCCGCAATGGATGATCGGGATCGGGCAACCCCAGTAGCGCTGGCGCGAGACTCCCCAGTCGCGCAGGCGATACGCGATAGCACGCTCGCCGTGACCCAGCGCCTCGAGTCGCTCAGCGGCAACGCGTTTAGCCTCAGGAACCGGCAAGCCGTCAAGGAAAGCAGAGTTGAACACGGCGCCGTCGTCGACATAAGCCTCATCACCGATCACGAAACTCGCCGGGTCTGCGCCGGGCGGCAGCACGACCGGGATGACCGGGAGCCGATATTTGCGGGCGAATTCGAGGTCGCGCTGATCATGCGCGGGACAGCCGAAAATGGCGCCGGTGCCGTACTCCATCAGCACGAAATTGGCGACCCAGACCGGCACCCGCCGCTTCTCGTCAAACGGGTGCACGGCCTCCAGACCGGTCGCATGGCCCCGCTTCTCGGCGGTTTCGATCACCGCCTCGCTGGTGCCCATGCGATTGCATTCGGCGATGAAGGCGGCGAGCCCCGGGTTCTTTTCGGCAAGGCGCAGTGCCAGGGGGTGGTTTGGCGAAAGCGCCAGGAATGAGGCGCCGAAAAGCGTATCCTGCCGGGTCGTGAAGACCTCGACGCGCTCCTCTGCGCCGGCGATCGGGAAAAACACGCGGGCGCCTTCCGAGCGGCCGATCCAGTTCTGTTGCATCAGCCGCACCCGCTCGGGCCAGCGGTCGAGACCGCCGATCGCCGCGAGCAGCTCCTCGGTAAAGGCTGTGATGCGCAGCGACCACTGCGCCAAGAGCCGCTTTTCGACAATCGCCCCGGATCGCCAGCCGCGTCCGTCGATCACCTGCTCGTTGGCCAGCACGGTATTCTCGACGGGATCCCAATTTACCCAGGATTCCTTGCGATAGGCGAGACCGGCCGCCAGGAAGTCGAGGAACATCTTCTGTTGGTGCCGGTAAAACTCCGGGTGGCAGGTCGCGATCTCGCGCGACCAGTCGTATCCGAACCCCATGCGCTCGAGCTGCGCCCGCATCGTCCGGATGTTCTCCGGGGTCCAGATCGCCGGATGTACCCCTTCGGCGATCGCTGCGTTTTCGGCGGGCAGGCCAAACGCGTCCCACCCCATCGGGTGTAGGACATTGTAGCCCTGCGCCCGGCGGTACCGGGCGACCAGATCCCCCATCGTATAATTTCGCACATGGCCGACGTGGAGCTTGCCGGACGGGTAGGGATACATTTCGAGGACATAGTATTTTGGCCGCCCGGGCTCGGCGGCGACCTCGAAGAGCCGCCGCTCGCGCCAGCGTCGCTGCCATTTCGCTTCGCTCTCTTGAAAATTGTAACGTGACATGATGGCTTTTGGATTTCCCTCGGTTCTGGCCGCCGGCTAGCCGGGCGCCGGCATGCGCCGGAGGACTATTTTTCGCTCTGCATAGTCGCCATCCACTCGCGTTTGAGCTGGCGTGCTCGGTTCAGGATGGCGGTTTCCAAATCATCCTCAACCTGGCGCGCGATCGTGGTCTCAAGCCAGTTTCCGTCTCCGAGGCGCGCCTGGCGCGTTACCGTTACCGCTAACGCATCCGATCGCAATGATCGAGCCAGGATGAAAACGTTGACCTTGTAGCGTTCGTTCGGCTTGCCGCTCGGCGAGTACCAATCGGTGACCAAGGATCCAGCGAGCGGGTCTTCCGAGGCGAATGAAACAAAATTCAGCGTATCGAGGGCCGCCTGCCACAGGATCGGGCTCACGGTGCTTCCGGTCTGCGGCCCTATCTGTCTTTGCGATTCCTTCTTGGCGAGACCAAGCACCGTCCAGATCGTC
>DASQCY010000178.1:0-4372 GCA_035634495.1 Allostellaceae bacterium | reverse complement strand
CTTCAGGCCCTCGGCCGAGCCTCTCGCCAGAGCACACGCAGTATTGTCGCGCTCGCCGCTGACCGTCCAAGGTTGGCGGCGTCGCTCACCGGCCGCTTTCTCGATGTCGGCACGGGCGTCGGCGCCATGGCGCTCGACGCGGCAGAGCAGTCTCCGTCGCTGCAGGTGGTCGGCGGTCGGCATCGACATCTGCGAACTATCCTTGGCGTTGGCCCGCGCCAATGCCGCCGCCAGTCCACATGCCGCGCGCATCGAGCTTCGTGCGCAGGATGTGACGCAACTCGACGAGCTTGCCGCGTATACCCTGGCGTGGCTGCCCGCACCCTTCTTGCCGCGGCCGGTGGCCGAGGTTGCGTTAGACCGCCTCGCTGTAGCTATGGCTCCGAATGGCCATCTGGTCGTGAGCCTTTACGCCGTGCCGACGGATAAGGTTGGTGCAGCGCCCACAGCGCTACGGGTCGCGCACAGTGGTGGCCATGTGTGGGACATCGCCGAGATGGAGCAGCAACTTCGCGCCCGAGACTTCGTCGATGTGGAGACTTGCCAAATCCCTCCAACGACTTTCGTGATCGCCAGGCGCCCCTAGACGGAACCGTCACCAGGGATGCTTCGTGCCTCACCTGACCCCTTAGGCTGACGATGTTGCTTATCGGTCCGCCGGCTTGCGCCCGAACGCCAGATTGAACTGCGCTGGCGGGGCGAAGCCATCCGCGCCGTCGAAGCGCGTGCGCTGAACTTGCAAAGTGTTGTTAGGCCGGCCTTGCGCTTCAATCGACAAGGTAGGGGTCGATCCCGAGCGTAACTTTCCCAATGTACTCGAACGCCTCATTCGGCGAGAACAGTTGCATGAATGGCCCCGCGCGCACATCTCGGTAAAGCCGCGCCAGGGGGTTTGTGCTCAGATAGCCCGCGCCGCCCGAAGCTGTCAGTGCGCGGTCGACGATCCCGATGGCCTTATGGTTGACGAACCACTTGGTGCATTGGAAATCTTTCATCAGGGCGTGCAGCTCAACCAGTGGAACCCTCCCGGCCGGGTGGTGGCTGAAGAACGCGTCTGCCGTCGTCGCGGTGCGGGCCAGCATCGCCCTCGCGGCCGCCAGGTCAATCTCGATCTCGGCGATCAGATGCTGGATCGACGCGCGTTCGGCCGGGAGCCGATCACTCGACCCTCGCCGCCGCGTTGTGACCGCCTCGACAATGAGATCCCGCGCGGCCTCCGCAATGCCCAGGAAGGCCCCCACCAACCCCATGTTGAAGGCCATCTGGCCTGACAAGATCCGCTCCGTCCATTCCCCCCACGGGCCGTCCTCCAGTAGGGCCGCCTCCGAGACAAAGCAGTCCCGAAACACAATATCGTGGCTCCCGGACGCCCGCATGCCAAGCGCGTCCCAGTTATTCTTGACGTCCACGCCCGCACTTCCCACCGGCACACTGGCGAAGGCCCGACGGAAGCCGCCCTGCGGGTCCCGGACACGGCAGGTGATAGCCATCAGCGAGGCGGCGGGCGACAGGGTCCCAAAGATTTTTCGCCCATTGAGATGCCAGCCGTCCTCCACCTTGGTTGCCTCCACCAGCGGGCGGAGCATGTCTGTCCCTGGCTCGGATTGGGGAGAACACCGCACGACCTCGCCCGTGCCCATCTGACGGAGCACCGAGGCCGCCCGCTCCGCCTGCGGCGTCTCGCCTGCGGCGGTGGCGGCTCGCCAAGCGCGGGTGAGCATCCAGGAAGAGAAGAGATGCATCGCCGTGGCGATGGCCGTGGAGCCGTCCCCGCGGCCCAACCGGTTGATCCCAAGGACGGCATCATGCAGCGATTCGACACCCAGGCCACCCAACTCCACCGGCACACAACCGGCCATAACCCCGCTCCGTTGCATGGCATCAATATTCTCGAAGGGGAAACTGCCATCGCGGTCGTGCTGGTCCGCACGGGTCGTAAAGTCGGCAGCATGCTGTTCGGCGAGCGCGACGAAGTGCGCACCGGCGGTGGTCTGGGGTTGCAGTGCAAAGTCCATCACGGCACTTCCTTATGTAAATAAGAAGGCGGAAGGATGAGCATTATTATGAAGAAGGCCAACCGTGTTGCGCCAGCAAGGGTCGATGCGCACGAGCGCACCGGTCCGATTTCCTTGGCGGATATTACCCTCCAGGCTGACGAGCGGAAGGCGTCGTGCCTTGTCGATCGGGCCCGACTCGCTGGCACCAAAGCAGGCTCGGGATGCGCTCTCTGGAACCCGCGTCGAGGGGTGTGTTATTGGGTTGCTTGATCTGGTCTTTCGGGTCGGCGCCGTGAGGCACGACGCCGCCGATGTGACCGAGAGCGGAGCATGCCCAGGATGATCAGCGATCCGATCGAATTCGAGCTGTTCAAGAATTCGCTTTTCTCGATCGCCGACGAGATGGCGCTGACGATCTTCCGCACGACCTATTCCGGCGTGCTGAAGGACAACATGGACTATTCGACCGCGATGTTCGACGGCTCGGGGAAGCTGGCGGCGCAGGGGCTGACCCTGCCTGGCCATCTCGGCTCGATGCCGACCGCGATGGCCGCGATCCAGGAGGCCTTCGCCGGCAAGATCGAGCCGGGCGACGTTTATATTCTGAACGACCCTTTTCAGGGCGGCATGCATCTGCCGGATATTTTTGTCTTCAAGCCGATTTTTGCCCCCACCCTACCCGCTACCGCCCCCACCCCAACCCTCCCCCGCGAGCGGGGGAGGGAAGCGAGGGGGCAAGCTGGCGGAGGGAATGCGAAGGGGCGAATCGAGCTGCTCGCCTATGCCGGCATCGTGTGCCATCACACCGATGTCGGCGGCCGGGTGCCGGGCTCGAATGCTTCCGATTCGACCGAGATCTTCCAGGAAGGGCTGCGCATTCCGCCGCTCAAGCTCTTCGACCGCGGGATTCGCAACGACACTCTCTGGGCGCTGATCGAGCGCAACGTGCGGGTGCCGGTCAAGGTCTTCGGCGATTTGCGCGCCCAGCTCGCCGCTTGCCACATCAGCGAGCGTTCATTGCTCGAACTGGCTGCACATTACGGGGTCGACAAAGTCGAGCGCTACATGACCGAACTGATCGATTATTCGGAGCGCATGACGCGCGCGGCGATCCGCGAATTGCCGGACGGGGTCTACGGCTTTCTCGACCACATCGACGACGACGGCGTCGATGTCGGCAAGCCGATCCCGCTCAAGGTGACCGTCACCAAATCGAGTGACCACATATCCGTCGATTGGACCGGCTCCTCGCCGCAGGTCAAGGGTGCGATCAACAACACCTTGTCCTTCACCAAATCGGCGAGCTATTGCGCGATCCGCTCGATATTGCCGGCCAATATCCCGAACAACGAAGGAGTGTTCCGCGCGATCGACGTTACCGCACCACCGGGGACGATCGCAAATGCCGTGTTGCCGGCCGCCTGTGCCGCCCGCGGCCTGACCGGATTCCGCATGGTGGACTGCATGTTCGGAGCACTCGCCCAGATGCTGCCCGACAAGGTGTTCGCGTCCTCCGACGGCGGCAACACGGGGATCTCGATCGGCGGCTGGGACACGGACCGCCGGCCTTTCATCTACGTCGATTTCACCTGTTGCGCCTGGGGCGGACGCCCCTACGCCGATGGTCTCGACGGCAACTCCAACATCTATGCCAACATGGCCTCGCAATCGATCGAGGTAACCGAGACCGAGCAGCCGATCGCGATCACCGCCTACGAATTCATCGCCGACGCGATGGGCCCCGGCAAGTTCCGCGGCGGCGCGCCGTTTCGGCGCGATTATCGTTTCCTGGCCGAGGAGGGGATCCTGCAGGTGCGCTCCGACCGGCGTGATTTCCGCCCCTACGGGCTTTATGGCGGCGCGCCCGGCAAGCCGTCGATGAATTATCTGAACCCCGAGCGCGAGAACCGCCCGCTGCCGTCGAAATTGACGATGACGATCCGCCGCGGCGACGTGTTCCGCCACGAGGTCGCCGGTGCCGGCGGCTGGGGTGACCCGCTCGAGCGCGATTCGGCGATGGTATTGCGCGATGTCCGGAACGAACTCGTCTCGCTTGCCGCCGCGCGTGCCTATTACGGCGTGGTATTGGCTGGGGAGCCGCTCGCGGTCGACGAGGCGGCGACGCAGGCTCTGCGCGAAGGGCTGCGCCGTAGGCGCAACTGGCCGCAGACGCCGGCGATCAGCTGGGAGCCGCATAGCATAGCGATGGCTGCAGAATAGGCATGACCCGGTACCGGGTCGGCGTCGATATCGGCGGCACCTTCACCGACATCGTCTTTCTCGGCGAGCACGGCGAGCGGCTGACCAAGAAGGTATCCTCGACGGTCGACAATTACGCGACGGCGATCGTGCACGGGCTCGCCGAGCTGACCCGC
>DASQCY010000177.1:0-4112 GCA_035634495.1 Allostellaceae bacterium | reverse complement strand
CGCCGGGCGCGACCGTCCAAGTCTATCTCGGCAACGAGCCGCTCGCAACGGTAACGGCGGACGCAACGGGCGCGTGGTCGGTGACTTCGTCGCGTGTGGTCCCCCCCGGGCAGCTCGAGCTTCGTCTCGATCAGCTGGCCTCCAACGGCCGGGTCGCCCAACGCCTCGCTCTGCCATTCACGCAGGCAGCTGGGATGGAGCCGGCACCGGGCCAGAGTTATGTCGTCCAGCGCGGCAACAGTCTCTGGCGGATCGCCCAGCGCGCCTACGGTGCGGGTATGCGGTATGTGGTCATCTACTCGGCCAATCCCGACCAGATCCGCAACCCCGACAAAATTTATCCCGGTCAGATTTTCAAAATTCCCAAGTCGTGATCGGGCCGTGGCTGGCGCGACCCGGCCCTAATGCAGCGGGATGCGGACCGGCATCGAGCGCATGCCGTGGATGAAGTTCGAGTAGGTACGGCGGGGCGGCGCCAAGACCTCGATGACGGGATAGCGCGGCAGCAATTCCTCCCACAGGATGCGCAATTGCAATTCGGCGAGCCGGTTGCCGACGCAGCGATGGATGCCAAAGCCGAACGATAGATGCTGACGCGGCCGCGGCCGGTCGATGATGAAATTGTCGGGGTCCTCGATCGCGTCGGGATCGCGGTTGCCCGAGACATACCACATGACCACCTTGTCGCCGGGACGTATGTGCTGGCCGCCGAGCTCGGCGTCCTCAGTCGCCGTGCGCCGCATATGGATGACCGGGGTCACGAAGCGGATGATTTCGGGCACCAGGCTCGCAACCAGCGCCGGATTGTCGCGCAATTTTTTATATTCGTGCGGATGCTGGCTCAGCGCATAGAGGCCGCCGGTCATCGAGTTGCGCGTCGTGTCGTTGCCGCCGACGATCAGCAAGGTCAGATTGCCCATGAATTCGCGTAGCGGCATGTTCTGGGTCGCCTGGCCATGCGCAAGCATCGACATCAGATCGAATTTCGGCGGCTGCTTGGCGCGCTCCTTGTAGAGCTCGGCCATCCGCTCGGCCATTTTCTTCAATTCGTCAAACTTTTCCTGCTCGGAATGCACCGGCGATTCCGGCGCACGGACATTGCAGATCGCGACATCGGACCAATAGGTCAGCTGGCGCCGATCTTCCCAGGGATAGTCGAATAGGGTCGCGAGCATCATTGTCGTCAGCTCGATCGATACCCGCTCGACCCAGTCGAAGGTCTCATTTCGCGGCAGACCTTCGAGCACCCGGATCGTCCGCTCGCGGATCGTCCCTTCCATTTCGGCGAGGTTCGGCGGTGCCACGATCGGGCTAACCACCTTGCGCTGCTCGTCATGCTTGGGTGGATCCATCCGGATGAAGCTCTCGCGCTCCAATCCCTTCGGCGGGTCCTCGACCGCGATACCGCCCAGCTCGGACGAGTAGACGCCGTGGTTCACCTCGACCTGCATGATGTCCTTGTACTTGCACACCGACCAATAAGGACCGTAGCGGCTCTCCCGGCACCAATGTACCGGAGCCTCGCGACGCAGCCGTTCGAAATAAGGGTAGTAGGTGTCGTCTTGGTAGAGCTGCGGGTCGCTGACATCGATCGCCTCGAGCGGGATCGAGTAGGCGTCGTGGAGTTGCGTCGTCATCACGGTTGCTCCCGTTCCTTCAATGCTGGCCCTGCGGCATTCGGACCACCAATCCGTCGAGCTCCTCGCGCATCGCGATCTGGCACGACAGGCGCGAATTGAATTCGGCCTCGGCGGCAAAGCTCAACATGCTCGCCTCCTGCGACCCGGGTACCGGAGTCCCTGTCTTGTCAAGCCAGGCCGGATCGACGTAGACGTGACAGGTGGCGCAGGCGCACTCGCCGCCGCAATCGGCATCGATGCCGGGCACGTTGTTGTTGACCGCACCGCGCATCACCGAGAGGCCGACCGGCACCTGCACCGGATGCTCGGTGCCGTCGTATTCGATATAAGTGACCGTGGGCATCGGCGCTCCCCTACAGCGGGTCCCAGGAGAACGCATCGCCCGAGCGGTCGAGCGGCATAAACGAGGGTTTGAGCGCCGGTAAAGCGTGCTCGGCGATCGCCTCCGGGGTCCAGCCGGCGGCAGCGTGCAAGCTGCGGATCGGCCGCGGCGAGCTGAACAGATAGATCTCGTTCATCCGCGTCCCGAAGACTTGCCCGGTTACCTCGCGCGCCGCGTCGGAGGCGAGGAACACCGCCATGGGCGCGTTCTTGTCGGGGGTCATCTGCTGGATTTTGGCGACCCGCGCGCGTTCTTCGTCGGTGCGTGCCGGGATCGACTGGGTCATGCGGCTCCACGCCCAAGGCGACAGGCAGTTCGAGCGCACATTGAAGCGCTTCATGTCGATCGCGATCGCCTTCGAGAGCGCGGTGATGGCGAGCTTCGCCGAGGCGTAGTTGGCCTGGCCCATATTGCCGATCAGCCCCGAGGTGCTGGTAATGTGGACAAAGGCACCGCTCTCCTGCTTGCGGTACTGATCAGCGGCTGCGCGCGAGACGAAGAAGCTGCCGTTGAGGTGGACCGAGATCACCGTCAGCCAGTCCTCCGGGGTCATGCGGTGGAAGATCTGATCGCGCAACACGCCGGCATTGTTAACGACAACATCGAGCCCGCCGAAATGGTCGAGTGCCGCCTGCACGATCTTCTGCGCCGAGCCCCATTCGGCGACCGAGTCGGTGCTGATCGCGGCGGCTCCACCGGCCGCCTCGATCAGCTGCTTAGTCTCCTCGGCCGGGGTCGCCGAGCGGCCTTCGCCGGTGAGCGAGGCGCCGATGTCGTTGATGATGACCTTGGCACCGGCGCGCGCCATCGCGATCGCGATCTCCCGTCCGATGCCGCCACCGGCGCCGGTAACCGCCGCGACTTTGCCCTCCAACATCCCCACCATCTACCGCTCCCATGTAGCGGTCCGATCAAACGACGAAGGGCGAGCCCTGGTCAACTCGCTTGACTTGGTAGACGTGTCGGGGCTGGCTCTTGGTCTAGGGATACGAGGAGGCCGGCATGATCGTGATCCGGGCGCTCGACGGGACCGCCGTTGACGTCGACGAGAACGCGGTGACGCTGGTATCTGGGCCGTATCCGCATGACGTCGGGCCGCACACCTATGTCCACGGCGTCGAGCGCGGTGCGCTGGTGACGGCGGAGGGTGCGGCGGCGCTGGCGGCGCGCTTGGGGATCAACCCGCCATTGGCAAAGCTGACCCGCCCGAACCGGACGCCAGTTTGGATCAAGGGCTCTGCCGTCACCACGCTCCGCGCCCCGATGCCGACCGAACGGCAAGGCCCGGGAGCCGTGAACGCGGTGGTGATCATCGGCGACCTCCACCAGCCGGTGCACGAGGATCTCGCGACCGCACAGCGAATGCTGAACGCTCACGGCGCCCATGTCTGAATGCTACTGGCGTATCGGCGACGACCCGAGGCACACTGCGCAGCTATCTCAACTCAAAAAAGAGGAAATCGCCCGATGCCCGACACGCCGACCTTTGGACGCTATGCCGAGATCCCCTACGACCGGATGACGCCGGAGCAACAGGAGGGCTACCGCTCTCTGATCGAGACGCGCGGACGCCTGCCCGGACCGACCAAGATTTGGGTGCACAATCCTAAGCTGGCGAAGGCAGCGGGCCCGCTCGGGGCATATTTCCGCACCGGGTACACGCTCAGCGAGCGCGAGCGCGAGATTGCCGTGTGCATCATCAACAGCAAATGGCATTCGATCTACCCGACCAACGCGCATGAGCGCGCCGGCAAGGCGGCCGGGCTGCCGGCCGACAAGGTCGAGGCGTTGTTGTCGGGTCTGCACACCTCGTTCGACGACCGGCGTGAGCAGGTCATCTACGAAATGGCGACCTGTCTTGCTAATTCGCGCTGGGTCGCAAAAGGGCTTTACGACCGTGCGCTCGAAGCGCTCGGCCATGTCGGGATCACCGATGTCATCTGTCTGATGGGCTATTACACGATGGTCTCGATGACATTGGCGTTTTACGACGTCCCGGCTGGCGCCGAGGGCATGGCTCGCTGAGCTCCGGCCGCCTCCCGGCATCTCCCTGAGAGCAGGGAGAAAATTCGATTTGACGCCGAAAATCA
>DASQCY010000176.1:0-2636 GCA_035634495.1 Allostellaceae bacterium | reverse complement strand
TCCTCGAAGCGGACCGAGACAGTGCGCTCCGCCGCCTTGCGCCGCGCCTCGGCGAGCATCGCCGGCGCGAAGTCGACGCCGGTGACCCGATGACCGCGGGCCGCCAGCTCAAAGCTCAGAAAACCGGTGCCGCAGCCGGCGTCGAGCGCATCGAGCGGCTGGCTGCCAGTGAGGACGAGATCGAAGATCCGGTCCCAGGCGGCACGCTCGGCGGGAGTGCGGATGCTATGACCAAAGCCGTCGTCGAAGCCCGGCGCCCGGCGGCCCCAATGGGCGGCGACCTGCTCCTTGACGAAATCCGCGTCACCCGAGCTCATACGACTGCACTCCTAGGAGAGACCGACAACCGCGGCCAGCGCTTCGAGCTGTTCGGTATAGCGCGAGACCGGGTTGAGAAGGAGATGGTTGGCGCCCATCCCAACCAATTCCTCCAACCGCTCGCGCACCTGCTCGGGTGTGCCGTGGATGCCCGAGGCGTCGGTCCCCTCGGGGCTGTGGTAGACCGTGGTGAACCAACGGTGGAGCTCGGCACGCGCGACTTCCGGACGTTCGTCGACCGCCATGAAGACGCGCTTCGAGGTCGGGAAGGTCGCCGGATCGCGCCCGGCCATCTCCAGAGCCTCCCGCAGGATCGGGACGGATCGGGAAAAGGCGGCAATGCTCGAGCCTCCCGATCCCATCCAACCGTCGGCGAGCTTGGCCGAGCGGCGCACCGCATTGGGATGGCCGACCCCCATCCAGATCGGCATCGGCTGCTGCACCGGTTTGGGCGACATCGGCTCGTTGTCGAGATTGTAGAAGCGGCCGTGAAAGGTCGTCTTCTGCTCGGACCACAGCGAGCGAATCACCGCCAATCCCTCGCGGAAGCGGGTGATCCTGCCCTCCTCGGGTACTTCGAACTGCCGATAATGGTGCTCGCGGCCGAGCCCGACGCCGAGGATCGCGCGGCCGTTGCTCGCGTAGTCGAGGCAGGCCCACTGATGCGCGATCATCAGCGGGCTGTGCACCGCCATCACGACGACCGAGGCGCCGAGGCGGATGGTACTGGTGACCGCCGCCGCATAGGTCAGCACGACCACCGGGTCGAAGCAGAAGACATGGTCCAAGGTGTTTTCGGTGACCCAGAGATCACGGAAGCCCAGCACCTCGGCGCGCTGGGCGACCCGACGCACCGCCGCCACATCGATCGGCTCCGGCGAGCGATGCGGCAGGGCCACACCCAAGGAGACCTTGTCCTTCAACGCCATGCTTCGCCCTCTGCTCTATCGGAGCAGGCCGCCCCGCCCCCTGCGGTTAGACCTTTTCGATCACCTCGACCTGGGCGCCGTCGGGAGCCTCCAGAAAGCAGACGCGGCGGCCGTTGTTGGGCGGCATCTCCTCGAGGATGCGCACGCCGTTGGCCTTGAGCTTGGCCATTGTCCCCACATAGTCGTCGGTGTCGACGGCGATGTGCTCGATGCCGTAATTCTGCTTGCGGCTCTGGGTCGCGACGACCCCGGTAATGTTGAGCTGCAGCCCGTGCAGGTCGAGCCGGCAGCCGCGCCCCGGGATTTCGGCGATCAGCTTCGCACCCAGATTGTCTATGTAGAACTGCGCGGTCTTCTTGGGGTCCTCGCCCCCTTTAGGTGCACGTGCTGGACGGCCATAGCCATAATCGTTCTCCTTGCCGTGTCTCGTTGCGCTCGACGAATGCCGAGCGCAACGAGCTTGGCAGGACGCAACCTTGAACTCAACCCCCGGCTAAGACCCGGACCCGGCAAGAAGGAGGACATGATGACCGTCGCGCGCGAACTAGCCGAGTTCCTGGCCCGGAGCTCCCCGTCCGACCTCCCCCTGCAAGCCGTCGAGCACGCGGCGATGCTGATCGCCAGCACACTCGCCAGCGCGGCGTTCGGCGCGGGGCTCGAGTCCGCCGGGATCATTCGTGATCTCGCTCGGGAGCGCGGCGGGCGGCCCGACGCCTCGCTCTGGTTCCATCCCGGCCCCAAATTACCGGTGGCCGATGCCGCGCAGGTCAACGCCGTCGCGAGCGACGCTGCGGCGTCGGACGACAGCGACCTGCGCAACATCGTGCATGCCGGCACGACCCTCGTTGCCACCACGCTCGCCGCCGCCGAGCGGACCGGCGCCGGGGGTGAGGACGTGTTGGCGGCGATCGTCCTCGGCTACGAAGCCGCAGGGCGGATCGGCGAAGCGATTACCCCGGGCTTCCGCACTCGGGGCTTTCACGGGTGCCTTATCGCGATCTTTGCCGGGGCGGTCGCCGCCGGGAGGCTGCTCGACCTAGAGGCGGCGCCGATGGCCCAGGCGATCGCCCTGTCGGCGACCTCGGTCGGCGGGCTGGCGACCGCGGCGAACACGAGCGTGGCCCGCGAATACCACGCCGGGCTGGCAGCGATGCTCGGGGTCCAGGCTGCGCTCGCGGCGCAGCGCGGCTACCAAGCCGAAGAGAGCATCCTCGACACGCATTACGGATTTTTCGAAGTCTATGGCGGCGTCGAAGGCGCCGCCGCCGGCGCGAGCCTTATACGCGATTTGGGGCAGAGCTGGGACATCGTGACGGACATGGCGATCAAGCTCGTACCCGGTGGTCACCCCCACCATGCGCTCGCCGAGGCAGCCGCCAATGCGGCGCG
>DASQCY010000175.1:0-1983 GCA_035634495.1 Allostellaceae bacterium | reverse complement strand
TCTGCGCTCTCGTCGGCGAGATCGCCGACACCACCGGCACCCGCTTTCTGGTGGTCACGCATCATCGCATCACGATGGCGCGTGTCGACCGCCTGTTCGGCGTCACGATGGCCGAAAAGGGTGTCTCACAGCTCGTCTCGGTCGATCTCGCCCACGCCGCACAACTGCGGCAGACCGCCTAACCCCGGCCGCCGGCAAAATTCCCGGAGCCGCGAATACAGCGAAATTGTCGAGACGCTAGGCGGAGCTTCCGTCTTTCCGCACCATCAAGTGATTGGTATCGCCGCCTAATTTGTTTTGGCGGTCCCGAAACGTAGCCATGTAATACGGTGTATTTTGATTGTGTAAATGGGGAGTAATCGCGCTATGATGATCCCATGTATATCGAAGCGGTCCCCAATCGCGACTCGCCCCCCGCGATCTTGTTGCGCGAGAGCTACCGCGAGGCTGGCAAGGTCAAAAAGCGCACCCTCTTAAACCTCTCCGACTGGCCGCACGAGCGGATCGCCGGCTTCAAGGCACTGCTCAAAGGCGGCACCGTCATTCCCAAGGACCCAGATGCCATCACCATCATCCGCTCGTTGCCGCACGGTCATGTTGACGCTGCCCTCGGCACGGCGCGACAGATCGGTCTCGATCGGCTGCTCGGCCCAAAGCCGGCCCCGGCGCAGGCCGGGGGCAATCGATGCCGCGACCTGATCCTGGCCCTGGTGGTTAGCCGCATCCTCGATCCTGGTTCCAAGCTTGCCGCCGCTCGGGCTTTGTCGCCGGACACCGCGACCTCCAGCCTTGGCGAGCAGCTCGGTCTTGGGGTGGTCGACGAGGACGAGCTCTATAGCGCACTCGACTGGTTGGCGGTCCGCCAGCCGGCGATCGAGGCGGCCCTTGCCAAGCGTCATGTCAGCGGCGGCACACTGGTGCTCTACGACGTGTCGTCGAGCTACCTGGAAGGCCGCTGCTGCCCGCTCGCCCAATTCGGCTACAGCCGCGACGGCAAGCGAGGCAAGCTGCAAATCGTCTATGGGCTGCTCTGCGCCGGCGACGGCTGTCCGGTGGCAATAGAGGTTTTCGCCGGCAGTACCGCCGATCCGGCGACCCTAACCAGCCAGGTGACCAAGCTGAAGGAGCGCTTCGGTCTCGACCATGTCGTGCTGGTCGGTGACCGCGGTATGATCACCCAGACGCGGATCAGCGAGGATATCAAATCGGCCGGGCTCGACTGGATCACCGCCTTGCGGGCCCCGGCAATCAAGGCGTTACTCAAAGGCGGCACCCTGCAGATGTCGCTCTTCGATGACCGCGACATGGCCGGCATCACCTCTCCGGAGTTCCCTGGCGAACGGCTCATCGTCTGCCGCAACCGGGCGCTCGCCGCCGAGCGCGCCCGCAAGCGCGAGGATCTGCTCGCCGCCACCGAGCGCGACCTCGCCCGCCTTGCCGCTGCGGTGGCCCGCCGGCGCCAGCCGCTGCATGGCAAAGCCGAAATCGGCCTCGAGGTCGGCGCCGTGCTCGACAAGCACAAGATGGCCAAGCACTTCGCCCTCGACATTACCAACACCAGCTTCAGCTTCGCCCGCAAGCTCGAGGAAATCACCGCGGAGGCGGCCCTCGACGGCCTCTACGTCGTGCGCACCAGCCTGCCCGCTGCTGCTCTCGACGACGCCGCCACAGTGCGCAGCTACAAATCCCTAAGCCTGGTGGAGCGCGCCTTCCGCTGCATCAAGACCGTCGATCTCCAGATCAGGCCGGTCTATCACTGGCTGGCCGACCGCGTGCGTGCCCACGTATTTGTCTGCATGCTCGCCTACTACCTGGAATGGCATATGCGCCAGCGCCTGGCGCCTATGCTCTACGATGACACCGACAAGGATGCCGCCGAAGCGCAACGCTGCAGCGTCATCGCCAAAGCCGAGCGCTCCCCTGCCGCCGTCACCAAGCAAACCACCGGCCGAACTGACGACGGCCTCCCGGTCCACAGCTTCC
>DASQCY010000174.1:0-2305 GCA_035634495.1 Allostellaceae bacterium | reverse complement strand
GTCCGCCGTTGCCACAGCGCGGAGAGGGCCAGCGCGTAATGGATCAGGAAGCTGCCGTAGAGCAGCGCCTGTGCCGGCCGATTCGTCCAGATCCGGAAGACATACCAGAGCACGTCCTCCATCGCTCTGAGCGAGATCAGGCCGACCGCGTGGTTCAGCAGATGCATCGTCACATAGGCGAGCATCACCAAGCCGGAAAGGAGGCGCAGCCGGCGGATCACCAGAGAATCGGTCCGGGGCGATGCGGCGACACGAAATCTCTTGTCATCGGCCCCTGGCTTCCCTTATCCGGGCGCCGCCCCGAGGCAGCCGCATGCGGCACCGGAGCCAGGGCAAATGGCACAAATCTGCCGTCATGTTGATACAGTGTTTCCGCAATCTGAAGCGACGGTAAGGCGATGCTGGAGATACGACACCTCGTCAAACATTTCGGCCCGCTGAAGGCGGTCGACGACATCTCCTTCACCGTGCCGCGCGGTGAGGTGCTTGGTTTTCTCGGCCCAAACGGCGCCGGCAAGTCGACGACGATGAAGATGATCACGGGTTTTCTCGCCCCGACCGCCGGTACCGCGATCGTCTGCGGCCACGACATCACGACGCAACCGATCGCCGCAAAGAAATGCATCGGCTATCTGCCCGAGGGTGCACCGGCCTACCCGGACATGACACCAGCCGATTTTCTCGACTTTATCGCCCATATCCGAGGCTTTGGCGGCGCCGAGGCAAAGCGTCGCATCGGCCATGTCGTCGAGATGATCAGGATCGCCGGGGTTCTGCATCAGCCGATCGAGACATTGTCGAAGGGCTTCAAACGCCGTGTCGGGGTGGCGCAAGCGCTGCTGCACGATCCCGATGTGGTGATCCTCGACGAGCCGACCGACGGGCTCGACCCCAACCAGAAATACGAAATGCGACGGATCATCGCAGCAATGCGCCCCGAGAAGGCAATCATTATTTCGACCCACCTTCTCGAAGAGGTCGAAGCGGTGTGCAGCCGGGCAATCATCATCGCCCATGGCCGCATTCTGGCCGACGGGACGCCCGCACAGCTGGCCGAACGTTCGCGCCATCACAACGCCGTGCGTCTCGGCATCGCCTCCGGTAACCCGCAGCAGGTTCGCGCCGAGCTGGCGCGGCTACCCGGGGTAGCTGCCGTCGAGGCGGTCAGCGACGGTGAGGGCGACGCGCTGATGATTTTCCCCGGCGGCGATGGCCCGGTTGTCACAAAGGTCGCCGACCTCGCACGCGCCCATGGCTGGGAGGTCACGGGTCTGAGGGTCGAGCGCGGCCGGCTCGACGACGTCTTCCGCGAAATCACGACCGTACCGCCAGAAGCGGCTCCCGTCGCTGCCGCCGCGTGACGGCAATGCGCAACGTCCTGACCATATTTCGCCGCGAGCTCGCCAGCTATTTCGCAACTCCGCTCGCCTACGTGTTCATCGTCATCTTTCTGGTCATGGCGGGAGTGCTGACGTTCTTTCTCGGCAATTTCTTCGAGCGTGGGCAGGCCGACCTGCAATCTTTCTTTTCCCTTCATCCCTGGCTCTACCTCGTCCTGATCCCGGCATTGTCGATGCGGCTATGGGCCGAAGAACGCAAGAGCGGGACGATCGAGCTGTTTTTGACATTGCCAATACGCATGACCGAGGCGGTGGTCGGAAAATTCCTTGCTGCCTGGTGTTTTGCCGGTATCGCCTTGGCCTTGACCTTCCCGTTCTGGATCACGGTCAATTTTCTCGGTCGCCCCGACAACGGGGTGATCCTGGCGAGCTATATCGGCAGCTGGCTGATGGCGGGCGCATTGCTGGCGATTGGCGCCTGCGTCTCGTCGACGACCAAGAATCAGGTGATCGCCTTTGTCGTCACCGCTGCGCTCGCTTTTGTGTTCACTGCGGCCGGCTCGTCGATCGTGCTCGGCATGCTTCAGGGTTGGGCACCCGAATGGTTAATCCGAGGCGTGGCTCAAATGAGCTTTCTCGGCCATTTCGGCGCCATTACGCGCGGCGTCATCGATTTGCGCGACGTATTTTACTTCGTTTCGATCATCATCGCCTTTCTCGCCGCCAACGCGATCCTGGTCGACCTCGAAAAGGCCGAATAAAATGGACATCTCCGAGCGCTTTCACGCCTTTCTCGCGTCACGGCGCGGGGTCGCGGTCGCAGTGCTTGTTTTGATCGTATTGATGGTTGCCTCGGCAAACATCGTGGCCGCCCGCTTCCTGACGTCGCGGCTCGATTTGACCGCAGAGCATCTTTATACGCTGTCACAAGGCACGCGGAACACGCTGGCGAAGATCGACGAGCC
>DASQCY010000173.1:0-11179 GCA_035634495.1 Allostellaceae bacterium | reverse complement strand
CTTGATGACATCGGGCGCGATCTTTGGTGGAAACAGCGCGTCGGTGCGGCACAAGATGTAGAGCACCCTGGCCTTGATCCTGGCGAAATCCGGCCTGGTGTCGAAGCGGAGCAGTGCGCGGCGCAAGATGATCAGCGAGTTGGCGTCCCATTTGGCAGCCCAGTTCGCGGCCTGCTCGCGGATCGCCGCCTCGCGCTCCGTTGGGTCGGGGAAACGTGACGCCAGGGCGGTCTCGATGCCGTAGCGCTTTAGCGTCTCGACCCGGATGTCGGTCAACACCGTCTTGCACGCCGCCTTGCCGTAATAGCGGCCGCCATGCCATTCGGGATCGCCGGCAAGCCGCGCGTGCAGCTCGGCCAATTGCTTGTCGGTATTGACCGAGGCCCAGGGCGCGGTGTTGACCGGCACGATCGCATCCATGAAATCGGGGTAGGCGACCGCCCATTGGAACGCCTGGTAGCCGCCATAGGAGGGACCGGCGACCGCGACCAGATGGCGGACGCCGAGGTGGTCGAGCAAGGCTTTCTGCGCGGCGACAATGTCGCGGATCGTGATGTTCGGAAAATCCGGACCATAGGCTCCGCCGATCTGCGGGTTGATGGTGCCCGCATTGGTCGAGCCGAAGGACGAGCCGAGCATGTTCGAAGCGACGATGAACAACTTGTCCGTATCGATCGCCTTGCCTGGCCCGATCAGGCCATCCCACGAGCCCGGCTGATTGCCGTTTGCCGGGTTGCGGCCGGCGAAGTGGTGGCTGCCGGTGTAGCCGTGTGTGCAGAGGATGGCGTTGCGACCGTCGGGCACCAGCTGGCCATAGGTCTCGTAGGCGATCATCGCCTCGGGCATGATCGTGCCGTCGGTGAGCGAGAAGTTGCGCAAGGTGAAGAACCGGTCTTCGACAGTGCCGAGATCGGCGGCGGGGCGCGGCGGCAGGTCGTTCATCGTTTTCCTTTCCGCAGGATGCAGGCGGCCACTGTGCCATGCTGGCATCGGCCGGTCACGCCTCGGTCGAGCGCCTCTTCCGGCATTGCCGCATTCGCGCTAAACGGGCGCCCTCTTTGGATAGGAACGTGCGATGCGCCACTTCCCTTGCCTCCTCTGCGCGATCCTGCCCGCCTCGGGGCCAAGGGCCTGGTGCGCGGCCGCGTCGGCCGCGCCGATTGCCGCAAGGCTTCGGCAGCCATCGTTGCGCTATTTCGATAGGGGATCTTGCTCGGTTCGGGGCGTCGGGTGTTCCCGGTCGGCCGGCCACTCCGTCCGCCTCCCCCGTTCCGCGGAGCAGCGGCGGGTGTCGATCGCCGGCTTGCCGAGGCGGAGTTTCGGTCCCATAAGAGAGCGGGCCGATGGCAATACATGTATTTGCAACAAGCAGGTTTGAATCGGATGAATCGACTTCTGGTTCCGTCCCCTGCTAGCCCCTGATAGCCCGATTCGCCCGCCCCGATCGGCGAAAACAGCCCCTGTTCGTCCGAGTGCGGTAGAGGCTGTTTAGCATCCGATCTACATGGCTTTTATCGAGGATGACAGGGTCGAATCTCCGCGCCGAATCGATGATTCGCCCTGTTTTCCGCGCTTTTACAGGGGGCTTTGCCCCGCCCCTCCCCCTGATCGGGGAGGTCTATCGCGCCCTCCCGCCGGCTGTGCTACTTGATGAACCAGTGCGCCCAACGGACGAGATCGGCGAGCACAAGAAGCAACGATCGTCGGCCCGCCGCCGAGCCGCGCCTTCGATTATCATCTGGCTCCAATGAGCCTGACTTTTGTCATAGCGGTGATTCTCGCTCCGGCCTGGGCCTATCTCGTCGGCACGGCGGTTGCCGCCGTCCGCTTCGCCCGGCGTGCTACGCCGAGCGGGCCTGAGCCGCCTCCGGTCTCGCTATTGAAGCCGCTTCACGGCGCCGAGCCCGGTCTTTATGAAAACCTGCGATCGTTTGCCCAGCAGGATTACCCCGTCGTCCAGATGGTGCTCGGCGTCAATGATGCGAACGACGGCGCATTGCCGGTGGCCCAGGCGCTGATCCGCGACCTGCCGGCGAGCGATATCGCGCTAGTCCTCGACCCGCCGGTGCGAGGCAGCAATCTGAAGGTGGCCAATCTCGAGAACATGCTCGCGGCGGCGCGCCACGACATCTTGGTGATCTCCGACAGCGACATGCGCGTCGACCGGCGCTATCTCGGCGCCGTCACCGCGCCGCTGCACGATCCCCGCATCGGCCTCGTCACCTGCCTTTACGAAGGCGTTTCGACCGGGGGCATCTGGTCCGAGCTCGGTGCGCTGCATATCAATTTCGGCTTTCTTCCCAGCGCGCTGGTGGCCGCGGAATTGGGTATCGGCCATGGTTGCTTTGGTGCGACGATCGCGATGCGGCGCGAGACCCTCGAGCGCATCGGGGGGCTCGCGCGGCTGCGTGACGAGCTTGCCGACGACCGCCGGATCGGGGACGCAGTGCGCGCGCAAGGCCTCGCGGTCTTGCTGTCGCGCTATGTCGTCGAGGCTCGGGTGTCCGAGCCGTCTTTCACCAGCCTGTGGCAGCACGAGCTGCGCTGGGCGCGCACCGTACGCGCGATCACTCCCGCGGGCTTTGCCGGCTCGGTGTTGACCCATCCGGTGGCGCTCGCTGCCCTCGCCGCCGCGGCCAGCCGATTTGGCTTGACCCCCGCTATCCTTCTGGTGCTTTCCTGCCTGCTTAGATGGGCTTCGGCATTGATAATTGCCGGTGCGCTCGCTTTCACAACAGCCGGGCTCTGGCTGCTCCCGGTGCGTGACGCCTTGTCATTCGCCGTGTTTGTCGCCAGCTTTTTCGGGCGGAGGGTCTGTTGGCGGGATCAGCTGTTCCATGTCGACGCGAGTGGCCGGATGACGGTCAAGGGAGACAAGGCCCGATGATGAAGACCCTGTTCCTGCACCCGCCCTCGTTTGACGGCTTCGACGGCGGTGCCGGCTCACGCTATCAGGCCAAGCGCGAGATCCGCTCCTTCTGGTACCCGACTTGGCTGGCCCAGCCTGCGGCACTCGTGCCCGACAGCCGGCTGATCGACGCTCCTCCGGCAAAGCTCAAGCTCGCCGACTTGCTCCCGGTCGCGGGCGATTACGAGCTCGCGGTGCTTCATACGTCGACACCGTCCTTCGCCTCTGACGTCCGGGTTGCCGAGGCGCTGAAGGACGAGAACCCGCGGCTAAAGATCGGCATGGTCGGCGCCAAGGTCGCCGTCGAGCCGGAGGACAGTCTAAAGGCATCCTCGGCCATCGACTTTGTCGCCCGCGAGGAGTTCGATTTCACCATCAAGGAAGTCGCCGAGGGCCGTCGGCTCGATGCAATCGACGGTTTGAGCTTCCGCGGCCCGAACGCCGTCATCACCCACAACCCCCACCGGGCGGTACTCGAGGACATGGACCGGCTGCCGTTCGTCACCGAAGTCTACAAGCGCGATCTGCGGGTCGAGGATTACTTCATCGGTTACCTGAAGCACCCCTACATGTCGCTCTACACCGGACGCGGATGCCGGTCGAAATGCACCTTCTGCCTGTGGCCGCAGACGGTCGGGGGGCACCGCTATCGCGTCCGCAGTGTCGGTCATGTGGTCGAGGAAATTCGTCAAGCGCAGAGCTATTTTCCGCAGGTCAAGGAATTCTTCTTCGACGACGACACCTTCACCGACGACCGCCCGCGCGCCGAAGCGATCGCGCGCGAATTGGGCAAGCTCGGCGTGACCTGGTCGTGTAACGCCAAGGCAAATGTGCCGCGCGAGACGCTCGAAGTCATGCGCGACAACGGGCTGCGCCTGCTGCTGGTGGGCTACGAGACAGGTAACCAACAGATCCTCAACAACATCAAGAAGGGGATGCGCATCGACATTGCCCGCCGTTTCACGAGGGATTGTCACGAGCTCGGGATCACGATCCACGGCACCTTCATCCTCGGCCTGCCCGGCGAAACCAGGGAGACGATCGAGGAAACGATCCGCTTTGCCGCCGAAATCAACCCGCATACGATCCAGGTCTCGCTCGCCGCCCCCTATCCCGGCACTTATCTGTACCGTCAGGCGATCGAGAATGGCTGGCTCGACATCGGCCATGCCGAGCTGATCGACGAACGCGGGGTGCAGATCGCGCCGCTGCACTACCCGCACTTGTCGCATACCGAGATCTTCGAATCGCTCGAGACCTTCTACAAGCGGTTCTACTTTCGCCGAAAAAAGATCGCCTCGCTGGTCGCCGAGATGGTCAGGAGTCCGCAGATGCTGCGCCGGCGGCTGCGCGAAGGCGTCGAATTCTTCCAGTTCCTGCGCAGCCGGGAGATGGCGAGCTGAGGCGGCTCATCGTTTGCGCTGATGATTTCGGGCTCGATCCGGCCGTTAACGAGGCGGTCGAAGAGGCGCATCGGCATGGGATCCTGTCGACCGCGAGCCTGATGGTCGGGGGCGAGGCGGCGGCCGATGCTGTGGCCCGCGCCGACCGCCTGCCCGAGCTTCGTGTCGGCCTGCATCTGAACCTGACTGACGGGCATCCTGTGCTCCCCTGGGAGGAGATTTCGCGCCTTGTCCCCGAGAACGGCGAGTTCGACCGGAACATGGCCCGTGCCGGCGTCCGATTTTTCATGTTCCCGGCCGTTCGCCGCCAGCTCGCGAGCGAGATCCGCGCACAGTTTGAAGCATTCCACGCAACCGGACTAGCGCTCGACCACGTCAATGCCCACCACCACATGCACCTCCATCCCAGTGTCGCCAAGCTGATCATCGAGATCGGCCGCGACTATGGAATGAAGGCGGTGCGTGTCCCGTCGGAGCCGGTGGCGGTGCTGCGCCGTGCATTTCCCGACGAGCGCCGTCGAAACCCGGCTTACCGTCCGTGGGTCGTCACGCTGCGGCGTCGGCTGCACAGGGCGGGGCTCCGCACCAATGACCATCTCTTCGGCTTGGCGTGGAGCGGGGGCATGGTCGAAGCCCGAACCTTAAGGCTGATCCCACATCTGCCGGACGGGGTCAGCGAAATCTATTTCCATCCGGCGGCGGAGGGTGCGCCATCGCTCGTGCCGGCGCTTCGCGGCTATCGACGTGGTGAGGAGCTCGCGACACTGTTGAGCTCCTTGCTGCGGGATCGGATCGCCGAATCCGGCATTCGGCTGGTCAGCTACAGCGACCTCTGACGAGGGCTTCGGGGTCATTGCGCGGCGATCGCGGCCCGGCAGCCGCGCGCGTAGTCGAGCAGCGCGCTATCGGCCACGGGCTCGATCGGCGTAAAGTCGCGATGCGCGATCCACTCCGGACGCGTCGGTTTGCGGATGTAGTTCGACACCGCACACAAGGTCAGATACACGATGCGGCGAGGGTAGGGTGTGATGTTCGGCGCCGAGCCGTGCACCAGATTGCCGTGGAACATCAGCACCGCGCCGGGCTTGCCGGTTGGTGCCACGATCCCGCCCTCCCGTGCCAGCCGCGTCACGGTCTCCTGATCCAAGGTCCAGAGCGGATAGGAGGTCGTCTCCTCGTCGTGACCGGCCGCCAAGACGCCGTGCTTATGGCTGCGCGGGATCAGCATCAAGGGCCCGTTGATCGGCATCACCTCATCCATGAATACCGCGATATTCATCGCCCGCGGCTCCGGCATCCCGTCGTCGCGCGCCCAGGTGCCGTAATCCTGGTGCCACTGCCAGACATCGCCTTCGAAGGCCGCCTTGGCGTTGATCTTATACTGGTGCATGTAGAGCTTCTCGCCAAAGACCTGCTCGACCGGCCGGATCAGCCGCGGATGGGTGCCCAGAAGACGGAAAGCTTCGTTAAAAGTGTGGGCGGCGAAGGCGGTGCGCGGCGCTCCGGTCTTCTCGCGCCAGACCTCCCGGCGATCCGAGGCATAAATCCGCTCTGCTTCGTCCCGCAGGATCTCGACTTCCTGCTCGGAGAAGCAGCCCGGTAGGAACAGATAGCCCTCTTCGGCAAATTGCGCGAGTTGCTGCTCCATCAGCTGCATCGTGACTTCTCCGTATTCGACCCTAAAAGAGGCTGCCCTGCCCCGGGTGGATGGCGAGCCGGCGGGTCCGCGGCCGCGGTTTGCTGCCGGCAATCACGCCAACCCTGCCGTCGTGGAATTCGAGATCGAGCGGCGCGCCGGTGGTGATCGACTCGGACGTGGTGACGACCCGTGCGATCGCGTCGCGCACCACGACGTAGCCGCGCGCCAGCAGGCTCTCATGACGTTCCGAATGGGTCGCGAGGCGCCCGGCAAAGTTGTCAACGGCCTCTTGTTTTCGGGCGATGGCGCGCGCTATCGCGGGGCGCAGCCGTGACTCAGCCTCGGCGATCCGGGTGCGAGCGCGATCGATATCGGCCGACAGCACCGCGGGCCGCAACCGCGCGGCGGCGAGATCGAGGCGGTGACGGGCGGCTCGCAGGTGGTTTTCGGCGGCGAGCCGCAGCCGCTCGGTGCGATCGTCGAGCCGTTGCGCTGCGGCCCCGAGCAGGTCCTGTGGGTCGGGGAGCCCACGCGCCAGCCCGGCGAGATGCAGCCGGCGCTGGTCAAACAGCCGCGAGAGGCCCCCCGAGAGCCGGCCCGACTTGCCCCCGAGCTCGGCGAGAAGATCCAGTCGGACCGGCACCGCGATCTCGGCCGCGGCGGTGGGTGTCGGCGCGCGGCGGTCGCTCGCATGATCGATCAAGGTCGTATCGGTCTCGTGCCCGACCGCCGAGATCAGCGGGATTGCCGACGCAGCGGCGGCGCGCACGACGATCTCCTCGTTGAATGCCATCAAATCCTCGAGGCTGCCGCCGCCGCGTGCAACAATGATCAGCTGCGGCCGCGGCACGGGACCGTCCGCCGGCAGGCGGTTGAAGCCATTGATCGCCGCCGCCACCTGCGCCGCCGCTCCTTCGCCTTGAACCGCCACCGGCCACAGCAGCACATGGCGCGGAAAGCGGTCGGCGAGGCGATGCAGGATGTCGCGAATGACGGCACCCGTCGGTGAGGTGACGATGCCGATCACCTGCGGCAGGAACGGCAGCTTCTTCTTGCGCTCGGCTGCGAAGAGCCCCTCGGCCGCCAAGCGCTTGCGCCGCTCCTCGAGCAGCTTGAGTAGCGCGCCGACCCCGGCGAGCTCGATCGTATCGATAACGAGCTGGTATTTCGAGCGGCCGGGAAAGGTGGTGAGCCGCCCGGTGCAGACCACCTCCATGCCGTCCTCGGGCTTGAGCCCGAGCCGCATCGCGGTCAGCCGCCAGCACACCGCGTCGATGACGGCGTCGCTGTCCTTGAGGCTCAGATACCAATGGCCCGAGCCGTGCCGCTTGAAGCCGGAGATCTCGCCGCGCACTCGCACGTAGGCGAAATTTTCCTCGATCGAGCGCTTGAGCGCGCGCGCGAGTTCGGAGACGGTGTATTCGGGTAGATTGGAACGCAGCGGGGCCGCGATCGTCAGATCATCCATCCCCATATGATAGCCGAGCACGGGAGAGAGCGCGATGCGGGTGCTGGTGGTGGGCTCGGGAGGACGCGAGCACGCGCTCGCCTGGGCGATTGCAGCCTCGCCATTGGTCGACGCGCTCTATTGCGCGCCCGGCAATGCCGGGATCGCCGAAGAGGCGGAGTGCGTCCCAATCCGGGCGACCGACATCGCCGGGCTGGTCGGGTTCTGCCGCCGCGAGCGTATCGATTTTGTCGTCGTCGGCCCCGAAGCGCCGCTCGTCCTCGGGCTGGTCGACGCGCTCGAAGGCGAAGGCGTCCCGGCATTTGGCCCGAGTGCCGCCGCCGCCGCACTCGAAGGTTCGAAGGCCTATGCCAAGGATTTGTGCATGCGTGCGCAGATCCCGACCGCTGCCTATCGCCGCTTCCGCGACCCGGCCGCGGCCAAAGCCTTTATCGCGAGCCATGGCGCGCCGATCGTCGTCAAGGCCGACGGGCTTGCCGGCGGCAAGGGCGTTACGGTCGGCGCCGATCTCGACACGGCTTACCGGGCGGTCGACGCGGCCCTCGTCGAGCACCGCTTCGGCGCTGCCGGGCTCGAGATCGTGGTCGAGGACTGTCTCGCGGGCCAAGAAGCGAGTTTCTTCGCGCTCGTCGACGGCAGAAATGCCCTGCCGCTCGCCACGGCACAGGACTACAAGCGCGTCGGCGAGGGCGACATCGGGCCCAACACCGGCGGCATGGGTGCCCATTCGCCGGCGCTGTGCCTGACCCCGGCGCTCGAAGCCACGGTCATGGAGCGCATCATCTTGCCTGCTGTCGCGGCGATGGAGCGCGAGGGCCGAGCATTCAAAGGCATCCTCTATGCCGGACTGATGCTGACCGAAGCGGGGCCGATGCTGCTCGAATTCAATGTCCGCCTCGGCGACCCCGAGGCCCAAGTCCTGATCATGCGGTTGATGAGCGATCTCTTGCCGGCGCTGCTCGCGGCGCACGACGGGGTGTTGCGATCGGTCGATCTGCGCTGGCACGCCGAGCATGCGCTGTGCGTCGTGATGGCGGCCAGGGGCTACCCGGACGAACCCGAGCGCGGCGGCGAAATCCGAGGCCTCGACGCGGCCGGGGTCGACCCGAAGGTCAAGATCTTCCATGCCGGCACCCGCCGCGATGGGGAGCGCCTCCTCGCCGATGGCGGCCGCGTGCTCGGGGCCACCGCACTCGGCCAAGATCTCGCCACGGCCCGCGACCGCGCCTACGCGGCAGTCGACCATGTCCAGTGGCCCGAAGGCTTCTGCCGCCGCGACATCGGCTGCCGCGCGAGGCCATAGAAGCCTCTGTCTTTCCGCTGCCGTCAGCGGAAAATTCGAATCCGACACTCAAAAATCGCCCCTCCTTTGTCGAACAATCTCGTGATATCAACGCCTTGAGGCTAATTTGTCGAGCCGTCAGACAGCGGAACTTCGAGCACCAAAACCGGAGTTGGCAGCGGAGTGGCAGCGGAATTTGACGGTGATATTTCGGTATTGCTTGTTTGACATGTCACGGCTCCACGGACGATGGCGCCCGACCCAATTAGCTCTCGGCCAACGCCGACTAGCGTGCCCAAGCGAAGCTACTCGCGGGCCCACCAAGTTGACAGTGAGGTGCGATGATCGCTGCTCTCTGCCGCGCCGGAAGGCGACTCAAGCTGCTGGGACGCCGCCCTTGACGAGCCGGGATTCACATCTATATATCGAAATAATGTTATATAATCAATTACGGAGTCGAGACAGCCATAGCGCTCGGTGCTCGGATAAGCGGCGAAGGCACAGCCGATGATTGAAACGGTGACCACCGGGAACGCCACGAGGTAACCTCAACCGGATGGGGCGCCGCGGAACCGGCCTTCCCGGATGGCGGATCGCTCAAAAGGCGGAGCCCGCGACCGGTCTCGCCGGCGTCGACCATTGCAGCGCAGGACTTCGCCGATCCGTGTTCATCTCCGATGTCTGGGCGGTCTTCGATACGGAGGGCCTCTGGCGGATCATCCTTCTCTCGCTCGGGGTCAGCCTGTCGGCCACGGCACTCGCCGTCTTGTTCGGCGCGCCGCTCGGGGCGGCTCTAGCCGCCTGCCCCATTCCGGGTCGGCGAATCCTGGTGGTCGCGGCCAATGCTTTTCTCGGACTTCCCCCGGTGGTTGTCGGTCTGGCGCTCTACCTGCTGCTCTCCCGGTCGGGCCCGCTCGGCGTCCTCGGTCTGCTGTTTACGCCCGGCGCCATGGTGCTGGCGCAAACCGTGCTGGCGCTGCCGATCGTGACCGCACTCGTCCATGCCGGCTCGGCCGATTTGTGGGCCGAATACGGTGCGGCACTACAGGTCGACGGGGCTACTCGTCTGCGGGCGGTTCCCCACCTGCTGGCGATGGCGCGGCTCCAGCTGGCTACCGCCGTGCTCGCCGGGTTCGGCCGGACGATCTCGGAGGTCGGGGCCATCCTGATCGTCGGCGGCAATATTGCCGGCTACACGCGGACGATGACGACGGCGATCGTGCTCGAGACCAGCATGGGCAATCTGCCGCGCGCTCTCGGCCTCGGTTTCGTTCTGATCGGGCTCAGCATCGCCGTCAGCACCACGATCTTTGCCTACGGCGCCAGGGAGGGACGATGGTGGTGAGAGGGAAGCTGGCCGCGGCGATGCTGATCGGTTCCGCTCTATTCGCCGGGCCGAGCCGCGCCAACGAGGCGATCGTGCTCGCCTCGACGACTTCGGTCGAGAATTCGGGTCTGCTCGAGCACATCGTGCCCGAATTCACCAGGGAGACCGGCATCTCGGTGCGCGTCCTCGCCCAGGGTACGGGCCAGGCGCTGGCGACGGCGGCGCACGGCGACGCCGATCTGGTCCTGGTGCACGATCCGGAGGCCGAGGCCGAGTTCATCGCCCAAGGGCATGGCATCGATCGTCGGCAGATCGCCTGGAACGATTTCATCATGGTGGGTTCGCGTGCCGATCCCGCGCATATTGCCGACGGCCATGACGCGGTTGCCGCACTCACGGCGATCGCCGCCGCCCGCGCGCCGTTCGTCTCGCGCGGCGACAAGAGCGGCACCGATGCCCTCGAAAAGCGGCTCTGGCGCGCGGCCGGGATCGACCCCGCGCGCGCCGGCGGCGGGTCGTGGTACCGCGACATCGGCGGCGGCATGGGTGCGGTACTCAACACCGCATCGGCGATGGGCGCCTATACGCTCGTCGATCGCGGCACCTGGCTCAGCTTCGGCAACAAAGGAGACCTCGCCGTGCTGGTCGAAGGCGATCCGCGATTGCTGAACCGCTACAATGTGATCCTGCTCGATCCGCGGAACCACCCCGAGGCCAAGCAGGTGCCTGCCCACTGTTTCGCCGACTGGCTCGCGTCGGCGGAAGGCCAAGCGGCGATCGCCCGTAGAGCATCATTTCGGCGCGGCGGCCGAAGGATGGAACAGCTGCTCGCCGTTCAGTTTGTAGGCGCCGGCCCGTTTATCGAAATGCCCGTTTAGGGTCGGAAGCAGCCGAAGCGAACAGCTCTCAGGTTATCCCGCCGGTCGGAGCCTGTGGTAAGCGCCGCGGCGATCGCCCGTAGAGCATTATTTCGGCGCGGCGGCGGAAGGATGGAACAGCGGCTCGCCATCGAGTTCATAGGCGCCGATCGCCGCTTGGCCTTCCGCCGACGCGAGCCAGTCGGCGAAACTGTGGGCAGGCACCTGCTTGGCCTCGGGGTGGTTCCGCGGATCGAGCAGGATCACATCGTAGCGGTTCAGCAATCGCGGATCG
>DASQCY010000172.1:0-5373 GCA_035634495.1 Allostellaceae bacterium | reverse complement strand
CCTTCCCCAACGCCTTTCGCGCCAAGCGGCGTTATCGGCGACGGTGTCTCGCAATGCAGGATCACCGGCGCCGGTATCTCGCAGGCGGTCGGCACCGGATAATCGGCAAAGGTACCCGACAAGAAGCTGCCGTCCTCGCTGTAAACAAACTCCTCGTAGAGTGCCGCACCCACCCCGTGCGCGAACCCGCCGAGCACTTGGCCGTCGAGCAGCGCCGGGTTGAGGATCCGCCCGGCATCGTGCATCGTCACGTATTTGTCGATGCGCACCTCTCCGGTGTCGCGATCGATCTCGACGCCGCAAAAATCGAAAATGAAGCCGTAGACGGCCGCCGCGTTGATCTCGTCGGCCTCGCTCGGCGCGTCGAGCCCGGGCGGCGTCCAAAATACTGTCTCGCGCAATGCCCCGCCATCGGGGTCTTGGAGCGATCCCGGCGACCAATGGCTCGTCCCAGCGAGCCGGCTGAAGACGACGGAGTTTTCCGGATTGCCGGCCGCGAAAATCCTGCCGTCGGCGAACCTTACCTCGTCGGGGCCGATGGTGAGCTGGGCAGCGGCGCCCCGGGCGAGCTTATCGCGCAATCGCACCGCCGCGAGATGCGCGGCACCGGCGACGGCACCGGCAAACCGGCTCGAATAATTGCCGGCGGCGATCGACCAGGCGTCCTTGCCGGTATCGAGCTCGGCATCGACCCGGATTGCCGCCGCCGGCAAGCCGAAGACCTCGCCGACCACCTGGGCCACGGCGGTTCGGTGTCCTTGCCCCTGCGGCACCGAGTCGATCACGGCACTGACCCCACCCAACGGATCGAGCCCCACGGTAGCAGCGGCCAAAGCACCGCTTTTCGGTCCGGCGCTTGCGCGTTCCTCGGGCATCAGAGCGGTCGTGATGTAGCCCATGTTCGAGATCGACGGCTCGACGATTGCAGCGTAGCCGATGCCGTAGAGCCGGCACTCGGCGCGCGCCTCCTTACGGCGCATGAGGAGCTCGGCGAGACGGCCCTCTTCGATCGCCGCATCGATGGTGCCGAGGTAGTCGCCCGAGTCGAGGATTGCCCCGGCTGGGCAACGATAGGGAAAGGCACCGGACCGGACGAGATTGCGGCGGATCACGTCGAGCGGGTCGAGGCCGATGGTCACGGCAATCCGGTGCATCAGCCGCTCGAGCGCAAAATAGACCTGCGGCCCGCCAAAACCGCGGTTGAGACCGCTCGGCGTCTTGTTGGTCAGGACGACGCGGTTGCGGATCGCGAGGTCCCGCACGCGGTAAGCGCCGGTCATATTGCCGTGCATCCGGTAGAGGGTGGCCGGCTCGGGGGCGCGCAGATAGGCGCCGCAATCTTCGATCTGGTCCCAGCTGAGCGCCAGGATTTCGCCGGTATCGGTCACCGCCGCTTCGAGGGTTGTCACCCGGTTCGTCGCCGAACTCGCGGCGAGCAGGTGCTCAGCGCGATCCTCGACCCACTTGACCGGCCGCCCGGCTTTCCGCGCGGCGATGGCCATCAGGACGACGTACGGGAAGACGGCCTGTTTGACGCCGAAGCTGCCGCCCGAATCCGGCGGTGTCTTGAGCCGTAGCTTGTTCGCCGGCACGCCGAGCGCCAGCGCCATGACCGGGTGGAGCGCGAAGGGCCCCTGAAAGTTGGCGGTGACCTCGTAGGCGTCCTCAGCGGGGAGATGCTCGGCGACGACGACGAAGCACTCGATCGGCGTGCAGCCATTGCGCGGATACTCCGTGGTGATCCCGATGCGGTGCGCCGCCGCGGCAAAGGCGGCTTCGGGGTCGCCGTAGCGGAAGTGCCGGTCGCTGACGACATCTCGTCCGGCGTCGCGCGGATCGAGTATGGCGGCCAGTGGGCGATACGTGATCTCGATCATTTCGAGCGCGTCTTCCGCCCGGTAGCGGTCGCAGGCGACGACAACGGCGACCGGCTCGCCTTGATAGCGCACGCGCTCGACCGCCAGGCACCAATGCTCGACCGGCGACTTGACGGCGGCGATGAAGGGCCGGGTCAAGTGCCGGACGTCCTCGCCGGTAACGACGCAAGCCACACCCGGCATCGCCAAGGCCCGGGCTGTATCGATCGCCAGGATCTCGGCATGGGCGTGCGGCGAGCGCACGACCGCGGCATGCAAGGTCCCCGCCACCACCGGCAGATCGTCGCCATAGCGGCCGCGCCCGGTCAAAAACGCGAAGTCCTCGAACCGTTCGAGCGATTGGCCGATGAGCTCGCCCGCCATCTGTCCGAGCCTCCGATGCGCCGGCCGATCTTCGGGCCACCCGGAGCGGGCCCGCAATCGGAAAGCAGGAACCGTCTATCTTAGCAACACCATGCCGTAAAGGTCGCCGCCGCGGGCGGTACGGCGCTCCAGATTCGCATGCCGCGGGTGTCGCGCCAGAAAGTCACGTCTGCCGAATGACCCGGGGGGCGAGCCTCAGCCTGTCATGAGCGGGATGAGCTGCGGTGGCGAACCACTGCAGGCACTCAATGCTCTCCATAATCGACCGCCACAGAAATCAAAGATCAGCTTATGCACGCCGATCGCTGCAGAAGTCCTGATGCCTCCGGCGATGTGTTCCGGCTCGCTGGAGAAGAACCGGCGGGACCCGTCCGGCGATGGAATGCCAGTGTCATAGAGCGGCGCCTTATAGGAGATCGTCAGCGCCGAGAAATCACGCCTCCCGGCCTCGGTCGGCTGCTTCAGCATGTCGAGATGCGCCCACACCTCTTGCAGCCGTAACGGAAAGGCAACGGCGCCGCCGATCGGGTGCCAGCTGTTGCCGTGCCGGGCCCTGCGTTGCAAGACGGCGCGGGAATGCCCGCCGACCCACATTGGCGGGTGCGGCTTCTGCACCGGGAAGGACCTCAGCGGATACCGAGTATCGGTAGAAACGACCATTGAGGCTGACGGGCGACTGGGACCACATGAGTGCAGAGTTTGGTCGCACCTTGAGCGACCCTGTGGTAGCGAAGAGAGCACCGAGCCGAAAAGGGGAAGCCTATGTTGATCGTCGACGCACAGATCCATCTCTGGGAAAAGGGCACGCCGTCCGCACACCATCGTCAGGAACCCTATTCCGCCGAAGAGGCGATCGCGGGCATGGATGCCGCCGCCGTCGACCGGGCGCTGATCCATCCGGTGCTGTGGGACCCGGCCTCGAACGAGCTGGCGGTCGAGGCGGTCCGCAGATACCCCGAGCGTTTTGCGATCATGGGCTGGTTCTATCTCGACGACCCGTACGGCCGCGGCCACGTCGCGCACTGGAAGGAGCGGCCGGGCATGCTCGGCCTGCGCTTCTATACCAACGAGCGGCACCCCCAATCCTGGTTCACCGACGGCACGCTCGACTGGCTGTGGGCCGCCGCAGAGCGCGCGCAGGTACCGGTGGCGCTTGGCGCGGCGATGTTTCTGCCGACGGTGGGCAAGATCGCCGAGCGTCACCCCGGCCTGAAGCTGATCGTCGATCACATGGGCGTGCCGCGCGCCAGCAAGGGCGAGGCGGCCTATCGCCTCCAGCCGGAATTGCTGATTTTGGCCAAATTCCCGAATGTGGCGGTCAAGGCGACCGGGCAAGCGGGTTACGCCGAGGACGAATATCCGTTCCGCAGCCTGCATCCGCACCTGCATCGCTGTTTCGACGCCTTCGGCCCCGAGCGCATGTTCTGGGGCACCGACATCACCCGCATGTCGTGCTCCTGGGGCCAATGCGTAACCCTGTTCACCGAGGAATTGCCGTGGCTCAAAGGCCGCGACCTCGACCTCGTCATGGGCGAGGCCCTGTGCAACTGGATCGGCTGGCCGCTTCCTGCCGTCGCCGGAAGCTGGCGCGATAGACGCGACCAAAACAGCGCGGTTTTGTGAAGGGCTGAACGGCAGGACTTGCCCCATACTTGTCGTTCGCAATACCCGTCGGGATCGGCTCCGTTGGGTGGAGAGGCAGGCATTGTGCCAGGCGTCTATACCGGCACATGTATCCGCCCCCAGTTAGAGCATTCCCACCGGAGAAGCAGCATGCATATCCTTGTCAATGGCGTCCGGCTCTTCGTCGATGTCGCAAACGCTGGGCTTGTCCCCGATGGCGACCGGATGCGAGAGAAACCGACGCTGTTTCGACCACGTAGTCTTTAAGGACGCGTTTTCCACCTTGAGCGATGTAGCTCAGGTCATCTTCTACGATCATGGGCAACGGGCGCAGCGAGGGAAACGATTCCTCGACGTGGAACCTCGCTCAGTGGGGCGATGACGTGAAGGGGCTCTGCGACGCGCTCGGTGTCGTCAAGCCGATCGTCTGCGGCCTGTCCTTCGGCGGTTTCGTGGCGCAGTCCTATGCGACGCGATACCCGCACCCTCCGGGCAAGCTTATCCTACTGAGCACGGCTGCCAAGATCGACTTCCCTACCGTCTTAGAAACTTTCACCCGGATCGGCGGGCCCGAGATCGGCGCGCTCGCCGAAAGCTATTTGACCAATCCGACGGCGGAAGGGCACGCGCTCTATCGACAGCATTGCGTGCCGTTCTACCGGCATCGGCGAGATCGCCCGGCAGAACCCATGCGCGCGATCATCAAGACTGAAGTCACGCTCCACTGGCGAAACGAACTCGGTCGTTTCGACTTCCGTGACGACCTGGCGAAGGTCCGGTGCCCGGTGCTGATGGTCGGAGGCGAACACGACCCCATCGTTCCCATCTCTCTCGCCGAAGCGACGGCGCGCTCGCTGCCCTCCCATTTGGTTCATTTCGAGCGGCTGGCCAACTGCGGGCACGACATCCATGGCGATGATCCGGACATGGTTTTTTCTCTTATACGTGAATTCATTGTAGACGGGCCGATCGTAGCGGCTGCTTAGCGAGCGCTGGCCTTGCAGCGCGAGCATCGTTGGACCGGTGCAGCGACTACGCACATCGCTCACCGACATGTCGTCTCGGCACTGAGCGGCTTACGCCTCTGCCTATCGATGACGGAAATTATCACCGATGCCACCCGACGCCCTGGTCACTGTCCGGCGGCCAACCCGTCCCCGTTCAGCTTGGCCGTCTGCGCGGCGATATCGATGCCATAAAGACGGGCGGCGTTTTCGCCCAGGATCTTGCGCTTAATCTCTGCGGTAAGATCGACGTGGTACTCTTGCTTCAGATCCTCGGGTAGTTCGAACGCCATGAACTTCTCGATCAACCATTTGGGCGACCAGATCGCGTAGTCGCTGCCGAAGAGGAGCTTGTCCGGGCCGAGCCAGAACAACAGATTGGCCATGATCTCGCCGAAGTATTTCGGTCGGAGATGGACAAAGGCCATCGCCACTGACAGCCCAGCGTAGACGTTGGATTCCTGCGTCGCGATCCAGCAGAAATCGTCGAGGCGAGGCAGACCGAC
>DASQCY010000171.1:0-2864 GCA_035634495.1 Allostellaceae bacterium | reverse complement strand
GCGACATCGCCGAATACTGTCGCGGCGCCGGCATTGCGGAGTCGACGTTCGGACGTCTTGCCGTCAATGACGGCAAGCTCGTCGGCCGCCTGCGGCTTGGCGGCCGCGTCACGACCGACACCGTCGAACGCGTGCGGGCCTTTATCGCCCGCGAGCCGCACCCCGCGATCAACGGCGTGTCGATCGACCTCCCGGTGTCGCTGTCGCCGCCCACGGCCGAGGCTGGCCACAATTTTCGCTTCTATGACAACCGCCAGAAATACCTGCTGTTCGTCACCACCTGCAGCGAGAAGCAGGTGATCGCCCAGCGCGTCGGCCTGGAGCTCGCAAACATCCATCCGCGCCCACCGGCGTTGCGCGTGTTCGACGCCGGCATGGGCGACGGCACGGTGCTGGCGCGGACGATGCGCGCGATGCACACCCGCTTCCCGACCATGCCGTTCTACATCGTCGGCAAGGAGCTGAGTGTCGAGGACGTACGGCTCGTGCTCGAAAAGATGCCCGACCGGCTCTACGAGCATCCGGCGATGGTGCTGGTCATCACCAACATGTTCTACTCCGAGGCGCCGTGGCTGAAGCCGAACTCGGTGACCTCGGCCACCAGCCTCGTCTGGCAAGAGCTCTCGCTGATCGGCAATACGGCGCACGAATTCGAGGCGCAGATCACCGACCTGCAGCCCTTCCTCGCCGAGCACTGGCACGCCCGCGTCAGCAGCAATACCGGCAATCCGATTTATGAAAAGCCGGTCGTGTTGGTGATCTATCGCGACGACCATAAGTTCCTCTTGGACCAGGTCCGTCCGCGCCGCGGCTTCACCAACGCCGATTATGATCTGGTGATCGCCTCGCAGCCCTATCGCGCGCGTGCCCCGATCGAGTTTAAGGCGCGCCGGGTCGTCGCCCCGCTGGCGCGCAGCCTTGCCCCCGGTGGGCGGTTGATCGCGATCCACTCCTACGGTCACGATCCGGGGCTCGAGGTCATTCAAAAGGTCTGGCCCGGTGAGAACCCGTTCATCACCGATCGCCACCCCTTATTGCGCGCGACCAAGGCCGAGCTCGGAAGCGCCGGGCGCGAGCTCAATTTTGGCGCCTATGCCGACGGGCGCGCGCTGTTTCGCTACGATATGCACACCTTGCCCAGCGAAATCAGCGAGACTATCGGCACCTCGACCCTATTCGCGGCCTGGAACGCCGCCGTCTATGTCGCGCAAGTCGAGGACCAGCGGCTGTCCGAGGCGATCAGCAGCGGCGCCTACCTCGAGGCGACCAGAGAGGTGCTGCGCATCCATGGTGGGCTGTGGTTTTGGGACGAGTCCTACGTCATTTCGCGCAAGCGGGGGTTGGGCTGATGAGCGCCGCGGCCAAAGAACCGCGTGCGGCGCCCGATCTCGCGTGGCGGAACCATCGTATCGGGGAGTTGGTCACTGCGTGCTCGATCGAGATCTCGCCACGAGACGATTTCGCCGGAGAGCGGCTGCGCGAGCTGTTCGACCCCGGCACGACCGTGTTCGTCAACCACCCGGGGAGCGTCACGCATCACGACATCGTCGCTGCCTGCGCCAGATTGCGGCAGGCCGGCTTTAACCCGGTGCCGCATATCGCGGTCCGTCGGCTGGCGAGCTTCACGCAGGCTAACGACTTCCTGCATCGTGCCGCGGGCGAAGCAGAGGTAAGGGCCGTTTTGATCATCGGCGGCGACCCCGACCATCCGGTTGGCCCGTTCCCCGACGCCTACGACCTCCTGGCGTCCGGACTGGTAGGGCATCACGGCCTGCGCTCTGTCGCCTTCGCCGGCTATCCCGAGGGCCATCCGAGGATCTCCTCGCGCGCCCTCGACGAGGCTTTGCGGGCCAAGGTGACCTTGGCACGCCGGCAGGGCCTCGATGTGTCGCTGGTGACCCAGTTCGGCTTCGACGCCGCGCCGATCCTCCGCTGGATCGCCACGCTGCGAACCCAGGACATCGTCTGCCGCGTTAAAGTCGGCATCGCCGGGCCCGCCACCGTCGCGACATTGGCGAAGTTCGCGGTTCGCTGCGGCATCGGCGCATCGTTGCGCGCGCTCGCCCGCGGCCACACCGCCTTCGCGCGGATCCTCGCCGAAGCCGGCCCCGACGCGCTGATCGGCGCGCTAGTGGCGGAGGAGGAGCCCGGTCGGCCGATCGACGGGTTGCACCTCTTCACCTTTGGTGGCGTCCGCCGTACGGCCGAATGGATCAGCGGCTATTTGCGCCGCCCTCTTGCGGCGGGATGAGGCCTCTTGGCAAATTCGGCTGCCGATCCGCTGCCAACCCCGGTTTTGGGGCCCAGAATTCCGCTGCCGTCCGAAGTGCCAAAATTGCATCTAATCCACTGATATACTTAATAGTTTCGACGTTGAGAGAGCGCTTTTTGGGTGCCGAAACGGGTTTTTCCGCTGCCCACAGGGGAAATCCGGCGGGTCATCGGGTCATTTGTCGAGCCAGACGTCTTCCATGCGCCAGCCGTTGTAAATGCTGTTGACCATGATCGTCAGGCCCTTGACATAGGGCTGCCAGCAGGTCGCGGCCCGGTAGTAGAAGATGATCGGGCGGGCGCCGTCCTGCTGCAGCCGCCGGTCGATCTCCAACACCAGCCGCTGGCGTTTCCCGCGATCGGGCTCCATCGATTGCCGGTCGATCAGCGTGTCGATCTCCGGGTTGCAGTAGCGGGTGACGTTGAGGTCCGCCCCGCACACATAGTTCGTATAGAAGATCGGGTCGGGATCGTCGATGGCACCGGCGCCGAGGTTGAGGCCGACGACGTAATCCTTGCGCAAGAGCTTGGGAAACCAGACGGCGGTATCGACGGGATCGAGCTCGCCGTTGATGTGGATCGTCTTCAGCTGG
>DASQCY010000170.1:0-4144 GCA_035634495.1 Allostellaceae bacterium | reverse complement strand
CAGCACCTGGGGCGGCAGCACGACCAAGTTCAAGATGGCGGTGACGTTCACACCGCAGCTCACCGGCTATCTGCGCGTCTATGTCAAAGCCGCCAAGGCGTCGAGCACGTTCTACATCGACCCGCTGCCCGTGCTGAGCTGATTGGGCGATAGGCGATGGCTTATTCGCCGCAGTGGCAGGTCCTCTTTGAGGAGCCGGACGAGGAATTCTTCCTCCCGGTCAGGCGCCGCTTCGCCCGGGTTCCAGCGAGGGTTGCCCCAATCACCGGTTCCCCCGGCGGGTATGTCCCGCCGCCGGGCAACGATGTCTGGTTCGCGTTCAGCGGCGCTACCTACACGGCACCCGCCGGCAACAAGACCAATTTCAATTTTGTCGGCTTAGCGCGCCAGGCGATCACCGTCGGCTTTCCGTCGCCGAATTTTGTCGTCGCGACGGCGGCGCGCGACGCGATCCTGCCGGGCACGTATATCGTCGAAGAGACGATCCCGCCGCCGACGCCGCCACCGCTGCCGCCGCCGCCGCAGTTGCAGCGGCCGTGGCACCACATGGCGCGGTTTGAGGAGGAGGAGCCCGAGTGGCGGCCGCCGCGCCGCGGCTACGTCTTTCAGCCGCCGTCGGACGAGAAGAAAAAGAAAAAGCACCACGAGGTCGTCCTCGCCGACGAGGAGCAGGCGCACAACGAAGAGGCCGACTTTTTCGTCGTCTACGCCCAGCGCAAATTTGCGCCGCGAGCGCTGGCGGTCCCGCACATCAAGCCCTACCACCATGTGGCGCGCTGGGACGAGCCGGAGCCCGAATGGGCGCCACTGATCCGCGGCGCCGCGCAAGGGCCATTGCCGGCACCGCCGCGGCTGAAGACCTGGCACCATGCGGTCTTTCTTGAGGACATCGAGCTCGAGGCGGCGCCACTGCGCCGGCCGCAGACGGTGGCACCGCTACCGGCACCAGCGCGCTACCGTCCCTGGTGGCACGGGACGACGCACGAGGAGCTGCCCGATCCTGATCCGGTGCCGGCGCGGCCCGGCACACCACCAGCGCCGCCACCGCCGCCTCCGACCGTTCTGTCGTGGCATGCGCCGCTCTTTCCGCGCGACGAGGACGACACCGAATTTCGCTGGCGCTTTAACGTTGGCTTCGCACCGGCGCCGGCACCCGCGGCACCCGCTGTCACTGCTGCGCGCCTGGCCTTTGCCCGCGACGAGGACGACGCCGAATTTCACTGGCGTTTCACCGTCGGCTTCGCACCGGCGCCGGCACCCGCCGCCCCCGCCGTCTCTGCCGCACGCCTGGCCTTTGCGCGCGACGAAGACGACGCCGAATTTCACGGGCGTTTCACAGCTTTTTCACCGGCGCCGACGTCGGTGGTCGTGCCGTGGCATCCGCCGCTCTTTGCTCGCGAGGAAGACGACGCCGAATTTCGCTGGCGCTTTGTCGTCGGCTTTGCACCGGCGCCGGCACCCGCCGCACTCGCGGTCTCTGCCGCACGCCTGGCCGTTGTCTTCGGGGAGGACGAGCCCGATCCAGTGCCGCGGCGGCCGTTCACACCGCCGCCACCGCCGCCGCCTGTGGTCATCGTGCCGTGGCGCGCGCCGCTCATCCTTGGTCGGGACGACGACAGCGCCGATGCGCTCAGCGACTGGCTACCACACCGGCCGCCCGGCGTCGTTGTGCCGCCAGTGCCGCCGCCGGCGGTCGAACCCACCGAGCGGTATTTCATCGCCAACATGGGCCGCATGATGAACCGACCGTAAGGAGCGGTGCAATGGCGACCAGTGCGATTGTTGGCGGGTTGGTGCGCGAGGTCCTCGTCGAGGACTCGACCGATCAAGCCATTGTCGGCGGCGTCGTCCGCGAGGTCCTCGTCAAGGACGCGGCCGACAAAGCCATTGTTGGCGGTGTCGTCCGCGAGGTCCTGTTGGTGGACCAGCCGGACCTCTGGGTGCTGGTGCCACGCTGGGCGCGACGGATGGCGTGGCTCGAAGAACCGGAAAACGACCCGGATTTTGAAGCATTGGCACTCGTCCGCCATAGACGCCAGGTCGCCAAAGTGCCGTTCCCAAAACGGCTGCGCACGTACATCTCGATCAATACTTAGCCCGTAAAAGTCCCAACCATCCCGGAAGCCCGCCAATGGCGGGCTTTTTTTTTGCCCACAAGGGGGCCGCCCCAATGAGTTTGTTTTACATCACTGAATACGAGAACGTCGTTTTTGACGCGCGTGGTGAGCCGGTATTGGCGCCGGAGGAGCCGGCGCTGATCGACCAAACGCCAATCGATTTTACTGATGGCCTGCCGCATCCGAGTGCGGAGTTCAACTCCAAGACGCGCTACGTGATGATCCACACCGACGGTATCTGCTCCTACGTCGTCGGCGCCAGCCCGCAAGCCTCGATCCTCAATCGCCGGATGGCGACGAGCGAGACCCGGTTCTTTGGGCTAAAGGCTGGCGGCGGTCTCAGCCTCTCCGTCATCAAGAACACGTAAGGAGGGCGACGATGATTGGATCGCGTGGCGTGACGCCGCCGGATGTCGTCGCCGGGCTCGGGGTTCTCGCCGAGCTGTTAAAGAACATCGACCCGACTCTGGTCGGACGCCTCGAGGAGCTGCAGGCCGAGGAACGCCGTATCGCTGAACAGCGCGCCGCGCTCCAGGTCGCCGATGCCGAGAACCAGGCGCGCGTCGTCCAGCTCGAGCAGCGCAAAGCCGCGGTCGACGCGGCTGCTAATGCGGTTGCCGATCGCGAAGCCGCGTGTGCGGCGAGCGCTGAGGAGACCGCACGCCGGCAGGCGAGTTTCGACGCCCAAGGCCGGGTGCTTGACGAGCGTAGAGCCGCTTTGGTCAACCGCACCGAGGAGCTGGCTAAGGCCGAGGGCGAGTTTGCCACCGCTTGTGAGAGCGAGCGCGGCAAGATCGCGGCCGAGCGCCAGGCGGCCGCCGACCAGATCGCCAGGGACCGCCAGCAGGCGAAGATGGCAGCGCAGGAAGAGGAGGCGACCCACGCCGCCAACATCCGGCGCATGCACGAGGTCGCCGACGGCGAGATCACCCGCCAGCAGCGCGAGCTGACCCAGCGCGAGGCTGCGGTTGCGGAGCGCGAGCGCGCGATCAGCAAACGCGCGGGCGAGCTGCTGGCCGTGCTCGGAACGTGAGCGAGGGCTGCGGCTCCTGCCACAAATGCTGTGACATCCTCGACGTCGAGGGTTTCGACAAGCCGGCGCTGCAGCGCTGCCCACACACCATGCTGGGCAAGGGCTGCGCGATCTACGCCGACCGCCCGGCCGCCTGCCGCACTTTCGCCTGCACCTGGCTGAGCTCGCAGAGCGGCCGCGGCCCCAACGGCGAGGCCTGGGACCGCATGCCGGCCGAGATGCGGCCCGACCGCTGCGGTGTGGTCTTTGCCCCGGTCGACCGCGTGAACCCCGACAAGTGCATCCATGTGCACGTCGATCGGCACCGGCCAAACGCCTGGCAGCGGCGCGACGTCAAAGCCTGGATCGAGCGCATCGTTAACCGCGGTGTCACCGTCGTCCTCTGCGTCGGCGAAAAGCACACCCCGCTGCGCCGCGATCTCCCAAACATGAGACCAAGACGATGAAACTCGAATCGTATCAAAGCGACGAAGACAAGCGCCGCTGGAAGATCGTGCGCACCGACAATTACACCGATGTCGAGGGCCAGATCGTCAGCGCTGACGAACTGACCGGGGAGTGCGCCGTTCATGTCGGCGGCGAGACCAAGGCGCTGAGTTTTGGGCCCGGCGGGATCCGCATTGTCGGGAGGGGCCGATGATGCCCAGCACCAGCGAGCAGAAACAGCCACCGGCGGGGAACTCACACGACCCGGTCTCGCTCGGCGATTTCTACGATCTAAAAGCCGAGCTGCGGGCGCACACCGCGACCGACGCGCTGCAGTTTGACCACATCAAGCTCAAGCTCGACGAGATCGGCAAAGTGGTGAGCCGGATCAGCTGGGCGGGCTGGCCGATCGCGATCGGTGTGATCACCCTGCTCTACCACACGTTTGCCAAATGATCGCGCTACCGAGCCTCGAGCAGACCAAGACCGCGCTGTCGGTACTGGGTTCCGTGGTGATCGCCGCCTCGCTCATCACCTCGCTGACGCCAACACCGGCACCGGGCAGCAA
>DASQCY010000169.1:0-4648 GCA_035634495.1 Allostellaceae bacterium | reverse complement strand
ATTTCGCACCAGGCGAAGGCCATCACATAATTCTGCTGCACGCCCTCGCCAAAGAAATACAATGTCCCGAGGAGAAGCTGAGCTTCGGCTTGGCCCTTACCGGCCGCCTTTTCAAACCACGATGCCGCTTCGACATCGTCCGGAGCGACGCCGAGGCCTTTGTGAAACAGGAACCCGAGACCGGCCTGTGATGGGGCATCGCCGCGTTCGGCGAGTGGGTACCAGTCGCGGAAAGCGGCGATGTAATCGCCGCGATTATACGCCGAGAGGCCCGAGCTAAAGTCGCCGGCGATCGCCGGCTCGCCGGCCGAAAGCAGCAGGATGAAGAGGCTCGCGAGACGTCCCAGAGACAAGGAAGGCATGCTCGAAACTGAGCACAGATTTGCCCGCCTCCGCAATCGGCGGGCGCCAGATCAGTGCACGCGCTTAGTTCATCGGCCCGAATAGCGACCGCTGTTTGCTAGCTTAACGGTGTCTGCTCGACCAGATCCGGAGTGTGCGATGTACCGGCTGCAGAGACTAATCCACGGCGAACACCCAAACCGAGCCGCCTTGCGGCACGTCGGGGAACTCCCAAGTCCGTTCGAGGTTCAGCCGGGCCTGCATACGGGCCGCATCGACCCCCCACCCCGACTGCACCGCTACATATTGCTTGCCGTCGACCTGGAAGGAAACCGGCACACCGTTGACCCCCGACCCGGTGCGGAATTCCCAGAGAGTCTTGCCGTTCGAGGCGTCAAAGGCGCGGAAGTAGCGGTCGTTCGTCCCGCCCATGAATAGCACACTACCGGCCGTCGCCAGCACCGGACCCCAAAGCTGGGAATTGGCGAATGGATGGCTCCAGACCTTTTGGCCGGTATCGAGATTCCATGCCTGCAGCTCGCCGATGTGGTCGGCCCCCGGAGCAATCTGGAAGATCGAGTTTTCCGGCGCTATCCCGGTGAAGCGCTGCCCCGGAGTGTATGTGACCGGACTGCCGGTGAGCGCCTGACACAGATTCTCGTTGGCCGGGATGTACAGTAACCGCGTTTTCGGGCTGTAGGCTGGCGGAGGCCAGTCCTTGCCGCCCCACAGAGACGGGCAAAATTCGGCTTTTTTGCCGGTTCCCGGTTGGCGCGAGGGATCGACGTTGGGCCGCCCGGTCTCGGGATCGAGGCTCTTGAACACGTTCTGCTTCACGAAAGGCTTACCGTCGACGAAGTTGATCTTGTCGGCAGTGCGTTCGAGCATCCACAAATAGCCGTCGCGAGCCACGTATACGAGACCCTTCACGGTCCTGCCGTTGCGCTGATAATCGACCAGGACCGGCGGGTTGACCTCGTCCCAGTCCCACGAATCGTTGGGATGGTATTGGTGAAAGCCTTTGATCTGGCCGGTCGAGGCGTCGAGGGCGATTGTCGAGGACGTGTAATAATTGTCACCCGGGCGCTGATCGCCCATCCATGGCCCGCCATTACCCGTGCCCCAGAACGCCAGATTAGTCGCGGGATCGTAGGCGCCGCTGATCCACACCGACCCGCCGCCGGTCTTCCATTGGTCGCCTGTGGGCCAGGTCTCGCTGCCCGGCTCGCCGGGCGCCGGCACCGTATAAGTCTTCCACGCCGGCTTACCGGTTTGGGCGTCGAACGCCGCGACAAAACCGCGAACGCCGAGCTCGCCACCAGAGACGCCAACCATCACCTTGCCATCGGCGACGAGCGGTGCCAACGACATATAGTATCCGTGCGTGTAATCCTCGACCGTTGTGTTCCATAGCTCCTTTCCGGTCGTGGCATCGAGCGCCACGAGCACTGCGTCGGCTGCGGCGAAATAGACCTTGTCGCCGAGCAGGCCAACCCCGCGGCTCGTCGGATGGAGGAGCAGAATGTCCTCAGGAATCGGCCTCTTGAACCGCCACAAGAGGTCCCCCTTCTTGGCGTCGATCGCCAACACTTGGTTCCCCGGAGTGGCGACGAACATTACCCCGTTATTGACGATCGGCGGCGCTTGGTGGCCTTCGATTTGACCGGTCTGCAAGGTCCACACCGGTTTGAGCCGGCCAACATTTTCGGTCGTAATCTGCGACAGAGGGCTGTAACCCCAGCCGTCATAGGTGCGGCGGTACATCAGCCAGTCGCCGTCCTCCGGCTGCTTGAGCCGCTCCGCGGTGACCGGCTTGTAGCCTTGCAATATGGGAGGTACCGGGCGCGGGGTCTGCGGCGTCGGCAGGGGCGGCAGCGGCTGCTGTGCCGAAGCTGTCGCGGCAGACAATGCGAACGCCAGTGCGCTCGCCGCGATCGTTGCATGGAGGCAGTGTTTTTCTAGCACGGCGTCTCTCCTCGATTTTCTGAGATCACATTTGTTGGAACCCGGCCCGGCCGGTGAAAGGCTTGGCGACGACGAGCCGGCCGTCGGCGATTCGCAGCGGCAGCGCCGGCAGACGGCGCGGCGCCGGGCCACTGACCACCTTGGCCCCTGCCATCGGATCGTACACCGAGTTGTGGCACGGGCATTCAAGCAACCGGCGATCCGGATGCCAGTTTACGACATCGCACCCGGTGTGCGTACAAACCGCCGAATAGGCGACTATCCCCTCGGCTGCATGGTCTTTGGTTTCGGAATCGAAACCCTCGGGGTCGAGGTGCAGCAGCAGCACCTTGTTGAGCCGCGAGCCGCTGCGCACGGTGCTGCTCTCGGGATCCATCGGCCAAGCCATTGTCGGCTTGTTCTCTGGCACCTTGTCGACCGTCAGCGGCTCCGGCGCCTGGGCGCCGACTGCGACCAAGAGATCGCCTTCTCGCGGCCGCTCGCGCGTCGGATCGGTCTGCGCGAAGGCCAGCCCGGGGGCTAGCGTGACGCAGATGCCGAGCTCGAGCGCAACCCGGCGCTCGATCCCGCGCGCGCCGCACTGGAATTGCTGGTCCACCCCTTCCTCACCTATGCTCGTCGTCCGGTCTCCTGTAACAGGCGGTTTCGAACATTCCCCGAGTGATTTTGGCGAAACTATCACCCACCGCCGCCACTGTCAGCCGGGGTCGTGGAGGCGTCGGACGAGAAGAACCACCAAAGCGATCCCCGAAGCCCGCAAACCCGAGGAGATCTCATGCAGCACAAGTTGCCCTGGTCTAAGCCTGTTCCGAGCCGGCGTCGTTTACTCGCCACCGGGCTTGCGCTGCTCGGTACCGGCGCGGTCACTTTGCGGTCCTTACGCAGCCGGGCAGCGGAGACGGTCACACTCCGCAAGCTGGCAGCCGAAAAGGGGCTCCTCTACGGGACCACCGTCGCGGCGGCGCAAATCACCGGCGACCCCCCGTTTGCTGATCTCGTGCGCCAGGAAGCCAGCCTCGTCGTTGCCGAGAACGAGATGAAATGGCAGGTCATCAACCGGGGCGCCCCCGGCGATGACGACTTCGCTCCGGCCGACACCATCGCTACCTTCGCGGCCGCCAATAAGCTCGTCCTGCGCGGTCACAATCTCCTCTGGTACCACCGCACGCCGGAGTGGTTTTTCGACTTGCCCGACAAGGCGGCACAGAGACAGGCCGTCGTCGAGCACATCCAGCAATTGGCCGGCCGGTACCGCGGCAGGATCCACAGCTGGGACGTCGTCAACGAGCCGATTGAACCCAAGGATGGGCGGCCGGACGGCCTGCGCACCGCGGTATTCCTTGAGACGCTGGGGCCCGAATATCTCGATCTTGCCTACCGTACCGCGCGAGATGCCGATCCGAATGCGCGCCTTGTCGTCAACGAATACGACGTCGAGCTCGACGCGCCGGAACAGGAAGCGCGTCGGATTGCCCTGCTGCACCTGCTCGAAGGAATGCGGCGATCCGGGACGCCAGTCGACGCGGTCGGCATTCAGGCTCACCTGACCGCGGCCGGCGGCCCACCCTTTTCTGCGTCGCTGTTGCGGCGATTTCTCGCCGACATAGCGAGCCTCGGGCTGATGATCCAGATCACCGAGCTCGACGTCACCGACGAGAAGGTGCCGGCCGATGTGACGGTCAGAGACAACCTGGTCGCCGACACTTATCGTCGTTTTCTCAACGCGGCTCTCGACGAACCTGCGGTCAAGATGGTCGTCACCTGGGGCCTGTCGGACCGCCACAGCTGGATCGTTCGCCGCGAGACCTACCAGGCAAAATGGCGGATCGACGATGCCGCCTCGCGCCCGCTGCCGTTTGACGCCGATCTCGAGGCCAAACCGGCCTTCGATGCGATTGCCGGCGCGTTCGCGCACGCGCCCGAGCGCAAGGCCGGCTAGGCCGGGCGGGGAAACCGCCCGGCACCTTCCCTCAGATGGCCAACTGATCGCCGATCGGCAGCCGCCGAATGCGCTTGCCGGTTGCCGCAAAGATGGCGTTGCACAGTGCCGGCGCGAAGGGTGGAAGCCCCGGCTCGCCGACGCCGCTCGACGGCACGTCGATCCCGGCAGGGACGATGTGCACGTCAGTAAGCGGAGGTGACTCATCGATGCGAAGCACTCGGTAGCTGTCGTAGTTGCTCTGCTCGACGCGGCCCTTCTTGAAAGTGATCTCGCCATAGAGCGCGAGACTCATCCCCATTACCGCGGCACCTTCGATCTGCGAGCGAATCCGCTCGGGATTGGCGGCAAAGCCGCAATCGATCGCCGTGTCGACGCGCGGCACGGTCACATGGCCCTTCT
>DASQCY010000168.1:0-1542 GCA_035634495.1 Allostellaceae bacterium | reverse complement strand
GTGCGCAGCGGCGACACGCCCGGACAGATCGTGCCTGACGCCGACCGGCAGCTGGAAGAGACAAGTCTGCTGGAAGTGGAGCTTTCCCCGCTGCCCGATATGCCGGCCGGTCAGGTCGTGCCGGTGCGGATCGAGTCCGTCTTTACCGAGCTTGGCACGCTCGAACTCTGGATGAAGCACGTCAACTCCGACCGCAGGTGGAAGATTGAGTTTCAGGTGCGCACCGAGTAGCCCAGTCTCGGATCGGGGAGGCCGGTACCCACGTCGTGGCGAAGGCCCGCCACGACGATGGATGATGTGCCATCGCTGATCGACGCATTCGTCTCCTCTTGCAGTCTTAGCGCATGAGCGCAGCCCGCTTCTCAATCGGCATCGACCTCGGCACCACCAATTCGGCGCTCGCCTATGCCCCGCTGAACGGCGAAGCGCCTCCGGAGACGCTGCCGATCCAGCAATGGGAGACGCCGGAGAGGCTTGTCGAGGTGCCGATGCTGCCCTCGTTCCTCTACCTGCCGGAGGAGGCGCTTGCCAAACAGCTGCCCGGCAAGGTGCCAGGGACCCAGGCGTGGATTGTCGGCCGTCTTGCCCGGCGCAGAGCGGCGGAAATGCCAGGCCGTGTGGTGGGCTCTGCCAAGTCCTGGTTGTGCCATCATACGGCGGACCGCGCGGCGCCGATCCTGCCCTGGGGCTCGGAAGATATCGGACCGGACCAGAAGATCTCGCCGGTGCGCGCCTCGGCTTTGATCCTGAATTATCTGCGCGGGGTCTGGAACAACCGCTTCGCCGATTGCGCTTTCGATGACCAGGAGGTCACCGTCACGGTGCCCGCGTCGTTTGACGTCGCCGCGCAGAAGCTGACGCTAGCAGCCGCAGAGAAGGCAAGGTTCCCGGGCAGCGTGAAACTGCTGGAGGAGCCGCAGGCGGCCTTCTACTGCTGGTTGGAAGAGCATCCCGACGCCGAACCGTTGTGGGCCGAAGCGGGTGCGCAGGGCATGCAGTCCCGGCATGTCCTCATCGTCGATATCGGCGGCGGAACCTCCGATTTCAGTCTCTTCGAGGTGCGGCCGGGTACTTTTGGTTCGATCCCCGAAATCCGCCGTGTCGCCGTCAGCGAGCACATCCTGCTAGGCGGCGACAACATCGACCTTGCACTCGCCGTTCTGCTGGAAACGCGGCTGTCCGGTGGCGAACGAGGCCACATCTCCGGCCCCCGCTGGGATCAGCTGGTCGCGTTATGCCGCGATCTGAAGGAAAAGGCGCTGTCAGGCAGTGCGACAGCCGACGACCGGTTCGCGGTGGCACTGCCGGGCCGCGGCTCCGGCCTGATCGCCGGCGCACAGACGGCAAACCTGTCGCGCGACGAGGTCGAGCGGCTGGTGCTCGACGGCTTCTTTCCGCTGTGCGACGCGCGCGCCCGACCCTATCGCAGGCACGGGGCGTTGCAGGAGTGGGGCTTGCCCTATGCCGCCGACGGCGCGGTGACGCATCATCTGGCCGATTTCCTCCGCGAGCGCCCGCGTGTCGATGCGGTGCTCTTCAACG
>DASQCY010000167.1:0-4123 GCA_035634495.1 Allostellaceae bacterium | reverse complement strand
TCTGGCCTGAGGTTTTCTGGGGCGAGTGACCGGATTCGAACCGGCGACATCCAGATCCACAATCTGGCGCTCTAACCAGCTGAGCTACACCCGCCACCGGCGCTGGAGGTAACGCCTCGCAGGCGGGGCGTCAAGGCCGGGCTCAACAGGGTTTCCTGGGCGTCAAGACGTGCCCACATCTCGCCGATGACGATTTCGCGGGCGGGTTGGCGCCGGCACGCTCTCTTGACGCCGCAGCAGATGGGCGAGGCCGATCGGCAGACAATCGCCGGCGGGATTCCCGGCATCGTGCTGATGGAAAAGGCGGGCCTCGGCGTCGCCGACGCGGTCTCGCGTCGCTGGCCGCCCCGTCCGCTCGTCGTCCTCTGCGGACCGGGGAACAACGGCGGCGACGGTTTTGTCACGGCACGGGTGTTGGCTGAGCGCGGCTGGCCGGTGCGCTTGGCACTGCTGGGCTCGCTCGCGGCGTTGCGCGGCGACGCCGCCGATGCTGCCGCCCTTTGGCACGGCGCGGTGGAGCCGCTGACACCGGCGGTGCTCGATGGCGCCGACCTCGCGGTCGACGGCATTTTCGGCGCCGGGCTGACGCGCCCGGTCGACGGTGCCGCGCGAGCGGTCATCGAAGCGCTCGCCGAGCGCCATTTGCTGGTCGTTGCGATCGATGTCCCGAGCGGGGTCGACGGGGCGAGCGGCGAGGTGCGCGGGATCGCACCGCGGGCAGTGAAAACCGTCACCTTTTTTCGCAAGAAGCCGGGTCATCTGCTGTTGCCGGGACGCAACCATTGCGGCGAGACCATAATCGTGCAGATCGGCATCCCCGAGACGGTGTTGGATCGCGTTGCACCGGACATCGCCGCCGACGACCCCTTGTGGTGGCTTGGTGGATTTCCCCGGCCGAGCCTCGAAAGCCACAAATACACGCGTGGGCATGCGCTGGTCGCCGGCGGTGGGATGATGACCGGTGCGGCCCGGCTCGCAGCCAAGAGCGCCCTTCGTACCGGCGCCGGGCTGGTCACCTTGGCGGCACCGGCAGCCGCATTCCAGGTCTACTCCGCGGGCTTAACCGGCGTCATTGTCCATCCGGTGGCGGATCTCGAAGATTTCCGCGCCCTCCTCGCGGACAAACGTCGCAACGCGGTGCTGATCGGACCAGGCGCCGGGGTCGGTGCGGAGACCCGCGACAAGACGCTGGCCATCCTCGGAGCAGAGAAGCACGCCGTGCTCGACGCCGATGCGCTGACCTCGTTTGCCGATGACCCCGGAACGTTGTTCTCGTCGATTCGTTCGCCCTGCGTGATGACGCCGCATGAGGGCGAGTTCGCGCGGCTGTTCGACGCAACCGGCAGCAAGCCCGAGCGGGCGCGACGCGCGGCGCGGCAAAGCGGCGCGGTGGTTCTGCTGAAAGGCGCCGATACGGTTATCGCCGCTCCCGACGGCTGCGTCGCGATCAACGCGAACGCGCCGCCCGACTTGGCGACCGCCGGCAGCGGCGACGTCCTCGCGGGGATAGTGCTCGGGCTCCTGGCCCAAGGCATGGAGCCCTTCGCGGCGGCGGCAGCAGCGGCATGGATGCATGGCGAAGCCGCCCGGCGGATCGGCGCTGGCCTCGTCTCGGAGGACCTTGTCGAGGCGCTGGCACCGGTGCTGCGGGACTTGGCCCGCCGGCAGATGACCCCGGATTCCCTGTGATTTCGCTGATCGGGCGCAAAGGGCCGAATCCGCTCCCAGTTCCGACCTCGAAGCTTCCCTGATCGGCGCGCGAACTTCCCTGTTCGCTAAACTAGGGAACGTAACGCACAAGCTGTTGGTTTGGCGAGATGTTGGATGCGCAGGTCGGCAGCCTGGCGAGGCGATTTGCGGATTTCGCTGTATTCCTGGTCCCCGCGAATTTGCCGATTACCGCGCTAACCTCGTTTGGGGATTGACGGCGCCCGCGTTCTCGCGTCTCGTCCGACGTCATCCGGGGCCACCATCGCCGCCATGACCGATCCTACTCCTGCTCCCGCTCGTTTCTTCGAAGGCGTCTTCGACCGGACCCTGACCAATCTTAGGAGCGCCTGGCGCGAGATCGCCGAATCCGCGCGCGGGGTTCTGGCCGGAGCGCCCAGACCCGAGAACTCCGCCGCCGACGCCGACCAGCTGCGTCAGCAGATGCTGAGCTGCCTGGACGGGCGCGGCGGCGAGGTGACGGCGCGCGCCCGGGCGGCCGATCTCGGGCGTACCTATCTGTCATTGGATGCCGAGGGGCGCGAGCGTTTTCTCCAGCTGCTCGCCGGCGAGTTCGATGTCGACCGTGACGAAATCGACCGCTGCTGCAACGCGCTGATCAACGCCTCCAACGCCTCGGAAGCGGACCAGCGCGCCGCCACCGAGCGGGCGCTGCGCGCCGCACTCGAGCCGCCGCGCATCACCCTCTTACGCCAGTTCAACGCGCTCCCTGAAGGCGTGAAGTTCCTCGTCGACCGCCGCGCCGAACTGATCGATCTCCGGCAACACGATCCCGCGCTTGCCGGCCTCGAGGACGATTTGAAGCGGCTGCTCGCCAACTGGTTCGACATCGGCTTTCTCGAGCTCAAGCGAATCACCTGGGAATCGCCGGCAGCACTGCTTGAAAAGCTGATGGCCTATGAGGCCGTGCACGAGATCCGCGGGTGGACCGATCTGAAGAACCGGCTCGAGGCGGATCGTCGGTGCTTTGCCTTCTTCCATCCCCGCATGCCCGACGAGCCATTGATCTTCGTGGAGGTGGCGCTGGTCGCCGGCATGACCGGCGACGTTCACGCGCTGCTCGACGAGGCGGCCCCGATCGGCGATCCGCATTCGGCCGACACCGCAATCTTTTATTCGATCTCGAACTGCCAGCGCGGCCTCGACGGGATCAGCTTTGGCGACTTTCTGATCAAGCGCGTCGTCGATGCGCTGGCAACCGAGCTGCCGCGCCTGAAAGTGTTCGCCACGCTGTCGCCCGTTCCCGGCTTCCGCGCATGGCTCGAACGGCAGAGCCGGGTGGCGTCCAGCTATCTGCTGCTGCCGGCCGAGCGGTCGGCGATCGAAGCCCTCGGCGGAGAGGCGCCAGAACGTGATCTCGCAGCACTGCTGGATCGCCACGACGACCCGCGGATCGCTGCGGCTCTGCGCGATCCGCTGATCCGGCTGTGCGCCCGTTATCTGTTGCATGAACGGACGCCCTCCGGTCGCGCGTTGGACCCGGTCGCCCATTTTCATCTAAGCAACGGGGCGCGGGTCGAGCGGTTGAACTGGCTCGGCGACACCTCCCCCAAAGGCCTGCAGCAATCCGCCGGCATCATGGTCAACTACCTCTATCTCCTGTCCGAGATCGAGGCCAATCACGAGGCCTATCGCGGAGAGGGGCGGGTCGCCGCGTCGAGCACGATCCGCAATCTACTGCGGGGCGGCTGAAAATCCCTCAGCGACGCCGGTCGGCCAACTGCGGTCGAACAACGGTTCGTGACGCTCGACGATGGTCGACTATGTTGACGGGAGCGGCTGTGCTAAGTACGCGCCAGCGGGTCGCAATGGCCGCTCTGGCAACAGCGGCGGGCGTGGCGGAATTGGCAGACGCACTGGATTTAGGTTCCAGCGATGCAAATCGTGGGGGTTCGAGTCCCCCCGCCCGCATTACGGCGCGCCCCCTCGGGTGATGAGTTGGTGATCATAGGCTCTGTTCAATGCAAGTGACAGAAACCGCCGCCGACGGACTGAAGCGCGAATACACGATCACCGTGCCGGCTGGTGATCTCGAGCAGGAGATTACCCGCCGGCTGGGTGAGATCGGCCGACAGGTCCGGCTGCCCGGGTTCCGCCCCGGCAAGGTGCCGATGCAGATCTTGCGCACCCGGTTCGGTCCATCGGTGCGCGGCGAGGTACTGCAGAGCACCCTTCAAGCCAGCTCGGCCGAAGCGATCAGCGAGCGCAAGCTGCGGCCGGCCCTGCCGCCCAAGGTTGACATCGTATCGGCCGGTGAAGGGGCCGATCTCGAATACAAAATGGCAATCGAGCTGTTGCCCGAGATCCCGGAACCGAGCTTCGCCGAGCTCGATATCGAACGCCTCGTTGTCGAAGTCCCGGAAGAGGAGGTCGATGGGGCGATCGAGCGGATCGC
>DASQCY010000166.1:0-2150 GCA_035634495.1 Allostellaceae bacterium | reverse complement strand
ATTGCGCTGGCGGTCCTGCTGGGGCTCGTCGCCTCGGTCGTTGGGATCGCGCGTTTCGCGATCCTCGGGGTGTTGCTGTCGGGCGTATTCAACGGCGCCGGCTTTGTCGCAATAGCAATCCCGGCGCTCGGAGTGGCCGCTGCGGTGGCCCTGCGCGGGGTCGTCGATCACCATCGCACGATGATCTCCCACCGCACTGCTACGCGGGTGCAGGAGGATTTGCGCGGCCGTCTCTACGACAAGATCGCGACGCTGGGCCCGGCCTGGTTCGCTGGCGAACGCACCGGCGGCGTCATGCTGTCGATTGTCGACGGCGTCGAGCAATTGCAGACCTTCTTCGGTCAGTACGTGCCGCAAGTCACGATCGCGGCGCTGACACCTGTCGCGATCTTTGTCTTCATTGCCTTCTGGGACGTCCCGGTGGCGACGGTGATGCTGGTCTTCGCCCTTGTGACGTTGATCGCGCCGACCGTGTTCCTCCACATCGAGCGCCGCTCCAGCCACGGGCGCCAGGGGGCCCTTAAATCCTTCGGCTCGGAGTTCCTCGACGGCGTCCAAGGCCTGCCGACACTGAAGGCGTTCGGCCAGAGCGGGGCGTATGGCCGGCGGCTCGCCGACCGGGCGCGAGAGCTGTGCGACAGCTCGCTAAGGGTAATCTCGATCGGGGTGATGACGCGGGGTATCACTGATTGCGGGGTGGCGGTCGGCGCCGCCGCGGCCCTGTCGCTCGCCGCATGGCGGGTGTCGCACGGGCTGATGAGCATCCAGGCGCTGCTGATCGTGCTGATGGCTGGAACCGAGGTGTTCCGGCCATTGCGCGATCTGCGCATGGTGCTGCATCAGGGGATCCTCGGACAATCCGCCGCCGTCGGCATCAATGCGCTCTTCGCCGCCCAACCGTTGGTTCCGGCGCAGAGCATCGATCGGCGCCGGACTTCTGGCCCGCTGCTCCCCACCATCGCGTTCGAGGATGTCTATTTCGCTTATCCCGGCGGGCGAGGCGCCGCTCATGACGGGCTCTCTTTTACCGTCGCCGCCGGCGAAAAGATCGGCATAGTCGGCCCCAGCGGCTCGGGCAAATCCTCGATCGCGCGTCTGCTGTTGCGCCTTTTCGACCCGCAACGCGGGACGGTGCGGATCGGCGGCTACGATCTGAAGACGCTCGACCCCGAGGCGCTGGGCCGGATGATCGCCGTCGTCCACCAGGACACCTACCTTTTCTACGGCACGGTCGAGGAGAATCTGCGGCTCGGCAAGCCCGATGCCGAGAGGGAAGAAATCGAGGCGGCGGCGCGCGATGCCAACGCCCACGAGTTCATCATGGCCTTGCCGCACGGTTATTCCGCGATGATCGGCGAGCGCGGGATCATGCTGTCCGGCGGGCAGCGCCAGCGCCTGGCGATCGCCCGCGCCTTGCTGCGCGACGCGCCGATCCTCATCCTCGACGAGGCTCTCTCCTCTGTCGACGCCGAAAACGAGGCGGTGATCCAGCAGGCGATCGACCGCCTGTCGGCCGGACGTACCACACTGATCCTCGCGCATCGGCTGTCGAGCGTGATCGGCGCCGACCGCATCCTGGTCCTCGACAAGGGCCGCATCGTTGAGACCGGCCGGCACGCCGAACTGATCCGGCGCGACGGTGCGTATCGTAGGCTGATGGGGGGCCAAGCAGAAGAGCGTGAGGACGAACTTGCCTTTGCCGCCGACGACCCCAGGGCGCGGGATTACGGAGATCGTGGGGAGATCGAAGCGTCTGGAGAGACGGCTACCGACGCGATGGCGAGTGCCGCGGCCGCGGTCGGCTGGGGAGCGACCCTCGGCACACTCGTGCAGATCATCAAGCCGTGGCGGCGTCTTTTCGGGATCGTCGTTACCTCCGGCATCGCGCGGGTCGCCGCGTTCATTGGGGTCGGCGTGCTCAGCGCGCTCGCCGTCGCCGCGGTCAAGACCGGATCGCCGTTCGGCTACTTGCTCATTCTGCTCGGGCTGGCGGCACCGCTCGCCGGGCTGCTGCATTGGCTCGAATCCTGGCTCGCGCACGACATCGCTTATCGATTGTTGGCGGAGCTGCGGATCGACCTGTTTCGCAAGCTCGACTCCTTGGCGCCAGCATATCTTGTGCGGCGCCGTTCGGGCGACCTGGTGGCGCT
>DASQCY010000165.1:0-2428 GCA_035634495.1 Allostellaceae bacterium | reverse complement strand
TGGCGAAATCATTGTTGGCGGGCCGGCGCGACGGCAACAAGCGATCAACCCGGAGGGCACGGTCTCCGGCTTCAAGCGCCTGATGGGCCAGCGCGACAAGATCCGCCTCGCTGGCAAGGAATTCACCCCGGAGGAGCTGTCCGCGCTGCTCTTGCAGAAGATCAAGCGCGATGCCGAGGCGTTTCTTGGCGGGCCGGTCGATAAGGCGGTCATCACGGTGCCGGCCTACTTCAACGATAACCAGCGCAGCGCGACCAAGGATGCGTGCCGCATAGCGGGCCTCGAAGCGGCGCGGCTCGTCAACGAGCCGACCGCCGCCTCGCTCGCCTACGGGCTCGATCGGCTCAGCCAGGAGCTGCGTATTGCCGTCATCGACTTCGGCGGCGGGACATTGGACGTCACGATCATGGAATTCGGCAAGGGGGTCTTCGAGGTCAAGGCGACGAGCGGCAACACCCAGCTCGGCGGCACCGACATGGACCGCATTCTTGTCGAGCATCTCGCCAGCACTTTTCAGAGCAAGTCTGGCATTGACATTCGCAATGATCGTGGGGCGCTGGCGCGGGTGCGCGAGGCTGCAGAGATCGCGAAAATCGAGCTCTCCAATACCGCCACCGCGCGAATCAACCTGCCGTTTCTCTCCGCTACCACCGCCGCGCCGGCCCACCTCGACTACGAGTTCACGCGAACCGAGCTCGAACGCCTCGTGCGTCCGGTCATCGAGCGGTGCCGCGAGCCGGTCGTCCAAGCCTTCCACGATGCGAGCCTGCAATTCAGCCAGATCGACCGGCTGATCTTTGTCGGTGGTCCGACGCGCATGCCTTGCGTGCGCGCTTTCTTTGAGGAGCTGATCGGTAAGAAGGCAGAATCTGGTGTCGACCCGATGGAATGCGTGGCGCAAGGAGCCGCTATTCAGGCGGGTGTGCTGGCTGGGGAGGTAGGGAACATCGTTCTCGTTGACGTGACGCCGCTGACGCTCGGCATCGAGACCCTGGGCAATGTCGCGACCTCGCTGATCCCCCGCAACACGCCAATCCCGGTCAAGCGTTCCGAAATCTTTACGACGGCGGCGGATCTGCAGACGAGCGTTACGGTGCATGTCTTTCAAGGCGAACGGCCGATGGTTTCGGACAATATCAGCCTCGGCCAATTCAACCTCGACGGATTGCCTCCCGCCCCGCGCGGGGTGCCGAGGATCGAGGTCAGCTTCGATATCGATGCCGATGGCATTCTCAACGCGACCGCGAAAGATACAGCGAGCGGCCGGTCGCAATCGATCCGCATCACCGGCTCCACGCGTCTACCCGAAGCAGAAAAGCGGCGCATGGTCGAGCAAGCCGAGCGGTATGCCGAGGACGACCGCAAGCGCCGCGAAGCGGCGGAACAGCTCAACGACGCCGACGCCGTCTGCTACCAGGCCGAGCGCACGTTGGCCGACTACGGCGACAAAATCACCGAAGAGCTGCGAAGGCGGATCGAAGCGGCCTTGCGCGATACGCGGACGGCTCTTGCCGCCAAGGACGCTGCGGCGGCGAAGGGCAAGGCTGACGCTCTCAAAACCGTGCTCCAGGAGGTCGGACAAAGCCTTTACGCGAGCGCCCAGCCGGGCCCGGGGCCGCGCGTGGAGCAACCCGCCGGTGAGGCGCCTCCGACCGGCAGCACTCGAGTGGTCGATGCCGAATACAAGCAGACGACGCCCTAGCTTCTCCTTGTGATCGGGTGCACAGCGGTGGCCGACAAAAGAGACTACTACGAAGTGCTCGGCGTCGCGCGTGAGGCGGATCAGAAGGCGATCAAGGATGCCTTTCGGCAATTGGCGCTCAAATACCATCCCGACCGCAACAAGGAGCCCGGCGCCGAGGACCGCTTCAAGGAAATCGCGGAAGCCTATGCGGTCCTCAATGATCCGCAAAAACGCGCAGCCTATGATGCCGGGGGCCATGCCGGTGTCGCCGGCTACTCACCGGAGGATTTGTTCGGGCACATCAACCTGCAAGATATTTTCGGTGCCGATTTGTTTGGCGACCATGGTTTTGGTCTTGGCGGCAATCTGTTCGACAGGATGTTCGGCCGCCGCGCGGGACCGCCGAGGGGTGCGGACCTCGAGATGGTGGCCGAGGTGCCGTTGGAGCGGGTGCTCCGCGGTGGCCCCGAGCCGATACGCCTCACCCGGCTGGCGCAATGCGCCAGCTGCAAGGGCACTGGCGCGAAAGCCGGCACACAGCCCAAAACCTGCGACAAATGCAAGGGAAGCGGCAAGGAAATACGCCGGCAGGGCAGGGGAGGCGTGGTCGTCCAGCAGATCAGCCCTTGCCCCGCTTGCGGCGGCCGCGGCGTCGTCATCGACAATCCCTGCCCGGACTGCGCAGGCCGCGGCCAGGCCGAGCGGACGGAGTCGCTGAGCGTCACAATCCCCGCGGGGATCGAA
>DASQCY010000164.1:0-5817 GCA_035634495.1 Allostellaceae bacterium | reverse complement strand
GGCGGCCGCGGCAGGCTGCCGACATGGGTTGTCAGGATGCGGTCGGTGCTGAGCTTCATCTCGTGCGTGCCCTCCTCCTGGGTCCCGGATGGTTTCACGCGCCGCCAAATCGTGCAAGGTATGGCGGGTCGCAATCGGCCGGGCATCGGGGAGCAACTCCTGTACGGTGCCTTCAAACTCGATCAGGTCTTCCTTAGCCAAACAGATCTCCGCGACAAAGGGACGGGGGCGCCGCGAACCAGTGCCATTCCGTTGTTATCTCCTCCCTCAGCCGTGTTCAAATTCGTTGTTCCCGAAGCCCAAATTCCGTTGTTTTTCGGATCGCGAATTTTCCCCTAAGTATCTGAAACAATGCCTATCTTTGGCTCGGCCGCCGCAGTGGAGGGCTGTGCAGCCGCGAAATTCGTTGTTTTTCGACGTGGCCGAACAACAAAGGGGCGCCCGGTCTGAGGAGAGGGCGGAACGTTACACGGGGGCGCCGCGGGCGTTGGACAGCAATGCCCGCTCCGCCATATAAGCTGGCGGCCATGGGCAAGATCCCGTTCCTCAAGATGCACGGCCTCGGCAACGACTTCGTCGTGCTCGACGGCCGACGCGCGGCGATCGCGATCGACGCCGAGGCTGCAAGCGCGCTGGCCGACCGGCGGGCCGGCATCGGCTGCGATCAGGTGATCCTGCTCGAGCCGCCCCATCATCCGGATGCCCAGGTCCTAATGCGCATCCGGAACCCCGACGGCGGCGAGGCCGAGGCTTGCGGCAATGCCACGCGCTGTGTGGCCGACCTGCTGCGGCGCGAGACCGGCGAGACGAGGGTGCGGATCGAGACGATCGCCGGTTTGCTCGAAGCCGAAGCCCTGCCGGATGGGCGCGTCGCGGTCGATATGGGACCGGCGCGCACCGGCTGGCGCGAGATCCCGCTGAGCCGGCCCATGGACACCGAGCGCGTCGAGTTGACTCTCGGCCCGCTCTCTGCACCGGTCTGCACCAATGTCGGCAACCCGCATGCGACGTTCTTCGTGGACGATGTCGATGCGGTCGATCTGGCTGCACTCGGCCCCGAGCTCGAGCGTAATCGGGTGTTTCCGCAACGCGCGAATATCGGCGTGGCCGCGGTCCGTGACCGCGGTAACATCCGACTGCGGGTATGGGAACGTGGTGCCGGGATCACCCGCGCCTGCGGCAGCGGCGCCTGCGCCGCCCTCGTCGCGGCCTACCGGCGAGGGCTCACCGCGCGCGAGGCCGCTGTCGAGCTCGATGGCGGAGTTCTCGACATCGCTTGGCGCGGGGACGGGCGAGTGGTCATGACGGGGCCTGTCGCGCTGAGTTTTGAAGGGGTGTTCGACCCGAACCTGCTCGCGGGGCGTTGACCGGAGCCATGCCACAAACCGAAATCATCACCTTCGGGTGCCGGCTGAACGCGTTCGAGTCTGAGGTCATCCGCCGCGCTGCCATAACCGCAGGGGTCAGTGGCGCGGTCATCGTCAATACCTGTGCGGTTACTGCCGAGGCGGAGCGCCAGGCGCGCCAAGCGATCCGCCGCGCCCGTCGGCGGCATCCCGAGGCGATGATCATCGTCACCGGCTGCGCGGCCGAGCTTGCTCCAGAGCGCTATGCCGCATTGCCCGAGGTCGACCGCGTTCTCGGGAATCAGGCCAAGCTCCAGCCGCAGAGCTACCTCTCCGAGGGCGCCACACCTACAGATCTGGCGGAGACCGCCAGCCACCTCGTCGACGGCTTTGAAGGCAAGAGCCGCGCCTTTCTTCAGGTCCAGCAGGGCTGCGATCATCGCTGCACCTTTTGCATCATCCCCTACGCGCGCGGTCCCAACCGCTCGGTGCCGATGGGTCTCGTCGCCGATCAGGCGCGCCGTCTTGTTGCCGCCGGGTACCGGGAAATCGTGCTGACCGGCGTCGATCTGACCGCATATGGCGCCGATTTGCCCAGCAGACCGAGCCTTGGCCAGATGGTGCGGCGGTTGCTCGCGGCGGTCCCGGAACTCGATCGCCTGCGGCTCTCTTCGCTCGACCCGGCCGAAATCGACGGCGAGCTGTGGGACCTCCTGGTCGAAGAAAGGCGGCTGATGCCGCATCTGCACCTGTCGCTGCAAGCTGGCGACGATCTGATCCTCAAGCGGATGAAGCGGCGGCACTCACGTGCCCAGGCGATCGCTGTCGCCCGGCACGCCCGGGCGCTGCGCCCCGAGGTTGCGCTAGGCGCCGATCTGATCGCCGGCTTTCCGACCGAGACTGACGACATGTTCCGCCGCAGCCTCGATCTCGTCGCCGAATGCGGGCTCGCTTTCGTGCACGTCTTTCCATACAGCGCGCGGCCCGGCACCCCGGCGGCCCGAATGCCTCGGCTCCCCGATCCGCTTGTCAAGGAGCGTGCGGCGCGGTTGCGGGCGGCAGGCGCGGCCGTGCTGGCGGCCGAATTGCGGTCGCGGGTCGGCAGCGAAACCGATGTCCTGATCGAGCGCCCGGGGATCGGCCGGGCCGAGTTTCATGCTGCCGTGCGTTTTACTGCTCCTACCGACACAGGATCGGTTCGGCGCATGCGTCTAGTCGGCAGCGACGGGAACAGTCTCGTCGGAGTGCCGGTCCAATGAGGTTTTGGCGACGCCGAGAAGAGACCGAAACGACAGATTCTCTGGCGGACGATGCCGACGGCCTGTCACCAGGCGACGAGGTTCTGGATGAAGCGTCGGAACCGGGACCTGCTGCGGAAAGCCGAGAGGAGCGCCAGGGCTTGTTCGCCCGGCTCCGGGCCGGGATGGCGCGCAGCTCGGCGCGGCTCACCCAAGGCATCAACACGATCTTCAACCGCCGCCGGCTCGATGACGAGGCACTCCTCGAGCTCGAGGAGTTGTTGATCTCGAGCGACATGGGGATAGGTGTCGCAGGCGAGGTCGCCGAGACGCTGCGCAAGACCCGCTTCAACCAGGAAGTGTCGCCAGAGGAGGTCCGCGCGGCGCTGGCCGAAGAGGTAATCCGGCTCGTCGAGCCGGTCATGAAACCGCTGCGGCTCGACGTCACAAGAAAGCCCTTTGTCATTCTCGTTGTCGGGGTCAACGGCAGCGGCAAGACCACAACCATCGCCAAACTTGCCAAGCAATACCGGGACGATGGCCACAAGGTCGTGCTCGCCGCCGGCGATACGTTCCGCGCGGCGGCGGTCGAGCAGTTGCAAATCTGGGGCGAGCGAACCGGCTGTCCGGTAGTGGTGCGGCCCGAAGGGTCGGATGCAGCAGGACTGGCCTACGACGCGATGATCGAGGCGCGCGCCGCAGGCGGCGACATATTGCTGATCGACACGGCTGGGCGGTTGCACAACAAGGCCGATCTGATGGCCGAGCTGCAGAAGATCGTCCGGGTCCTAAAAAAGGTCGATCCGCTGGCCCCGCATGCCGTGCTGCTCGTGCTCGACGCGACGACCGGCCAAAACGCCCATGCCCAGGCCGAAATCTTCCGCGAGATGGTCGGCGTCACCGGGATCGTCATGACCAAGCTCGACGGCACCGCGCGCGGCGGCGTGCTGGTGTCGTTGGCCGAAAAATACGGCATTCCGATCCATGCCATCGGGATCGGCGAAACCGCCGATGATTTGCGTCCATTTGAGGCGCGGGCCTATGCGCGCAGCTTGGTTGGGCTCGAGCCCTAGGCGGACTTCAAAAACCGGGCGGATTGACGCGCGCGGTAAAATCACGTGTCGCCCGCGCCTCTCGATCGTGTTGAAGCGCCCATCCTATCGAAGGGAAAGCGAGCTCGCCCCACGGGATTTCCCCCCATTCGAAAAGCCGGACTTCGAGGCTCTCGGGTCCCGGCTCGATGGCTTGGTCCAACAAGCGAGCACGATAGATCAGCTGCACTTGGCTGATCCGCGGAATGTCGTAAATCGCCAGCAGTCCTTCGATCTCGATCCGCGCCCGCGCCTCTTCCCACGCCTCGCGCTCGGCTCCGGCGCTGGCCGATTCGTTGAGCTCAAGATAGCCAGCGGGCAGGGTCCAATAACCGTGGCGCGGGTTGATCGAGCGACGGCACAACAAAATGCGTTCACCCCATCTCGTGACCGAGCCGACAACTATTTTCGGGTTATCGTAGAGAATGTAGCCGCACTCGGCGCAGACCATGCGCTCGCGGTTGTCGCCTTCGGGGATGCTTCGAACCGACGGGCCGCGGAGGAGGTTGTCGTCCGACATCGCGGATCTCGATCGCGGAGAGACGGCCCGTTCAGGTCGCCAGCGGTTTGGCGACTCTCGACCGGCGTCGCGCGGGCGTTGCTATGGCAAGGTCACTCGGCGCCATCTCGGTGGATCAATTTCCGTCCGAGTGGCGATAATAGGATGCGCCCTAAAGCGGGGCAAGATCGGTCGGTGCCCCTTGCAAACTCGCGCTTGCGCGGTAAGTCGTGTCGCGATGCGGTCTGCTCTCGACAAGTTCGCTTTCGAGGCCGCGCAGGCCGTGCGCGTCTCGTGGTTCTTTGGTCAAAAGCTCTTGGCCACGCGGGTCAGCCGCCCAGTGCCATTGCCAGAGCCGCTGCGCGGGCGCCCGATGCCTGACAAGCGGCGTATCCTCTCCGATCTCTGGAGCCTGATCGAGCAAGATTGGCGCAATATCGAAGCCGGGTACTACGCGCAGCCGGCGGGCGGCCTCGGCAGCCCGTTCAGGGCTGTGCTCGGAGCTATCGATTTTTTTTCTGATCTGCGTGCCGTCGAGCGACGGCGGCACGGCTCGTCCGAAGAGCGAATTCTGAGCGAAGTGCCGGCCGGCCCCTACCCTTGCTACTACCTACAGAAGTTCCATTTTCAGAGCGACGGTTATTTGAGCGGCGCGTCTGCCGAACGTTATGACCATCAAGTCGAGGTACTGTTTGGCGGCGCCGCCGCCGCTATGCGGCGCCAAGCGCTCGTGCCACTGAAAGCGGCTCTCGCCGGGTGCCCCATGGCGAAGCTGCTAGACGTCGGATGCGGCACCGGGCATTTTTTGCGCGAGGTCAAAGCGAATTACCCGCGCCTCCACGTGACCGGGCTCGACCTGTCAGCCCATTACCTCGCCGTTGCCCGACGCGAGCTGCGATCTTGGTCCCGGGCGCCGCTCGTCGTCGGTGCCGCGGAGGCGATGCCCTTTGCCGACGGGCAATTCGACGCGATTACCTGCATATATTTGTTTCACGAACTGCCGCCCGGTGTGCGCTGGGCCGTCGTTAGCGAAATCCGGCGCGTGCTAAGGCCAGGCGGCATGGTCGTCTTTGTCGATTCGCTACAGCCTGGCGACGAGCCCGATTACGACGCGATGCTGGACTATTTCCCGGTCGCCTTTCACGAGCCCTACTACGCCACCTACTTGCGTGAGGATCTCGACCGCCTGTGGAGCCCGGGCTTCACACCGGGCCAACGCTTTCCGGCGTATTTCTCGAAGGTGCTGAGCTACCGACGCGATTTCTGATGGAGGGGAAGATCAACATGTAGATATGAGTTGGCATCCGGTCACAAGTGTGGTACCGGATGTTGTGGATGTGGACTGGGGGGTCCACAGGATACGGGGGAAATCATGGATGTCATCACCTGGACGCCGGAGCGCGTCGAGCGGCTGACGCAGCTGTTCGAGGAAGGGCTGCCCACCGCCGAAATTGGCCGCCGCTTGGGCCTCACCAAGAATGCGGTCATCGGCAAGCTGCACCGCATCGCCCTGGCGCCGCGCGGCGGTACGCCGGTTGCTCCGCCGCAACGCAACTTCTTCGAATTCAACGGGCCGAGCTGCTTGTGGCCTCACGGCCACCCGGACGACGCGGATTTCCATTTCTGCGGCGCCCGTCCGCTTC
>DASQCY010000163.1:0-3389 GCA_035634495.1 Allostellaceae bacterium | reverse complement strand
AAGATTTCCGAGCAGGCACGAGTGTGGCTGGATATTCTCAATCTGTTCAACAACACTGGAGCCCACCAGATCGACTACTTTTACCCCTCGCAATTGGCGAGCGAAACGGCACCCGTTTATGACATCCACTTCAAACTGGTTGAGCCGATCTCGGCGCGGTTCACCCTCAGCATCACCTTCTGAGAGTGCGTGGAAGTCCATATCGTGGCGGCCTTGCACCCTCTCAAATCTGGGTTTTCTCGACTTCGTCGAGCGTGATCTCATCGCCGGTGCGGTCGTACAGCTTCGTGGTGCGAGGACTCTCGTGCGCTGCCATCGCCTGCGCGTTCTCGGTAAAGCGCCGGGCCTTCGACATCTCTGGCCGGCCAATCCAGACGACCGAGCAGTAGCGGTGCGAAATATACTCTTGTCCCAGCATCCACGAACCTCATGGCTCGCCCTTTGGAAGGCCGATCGGAGTAAAACCGAATTGTACGAAGAGCTGTTGCCCCTCAGGGGATAGTATGTAGAGCGCTAAATCATCTGCATGCGGATTGGCACCCTTGAGGATCGCCAGCCCGTATTCCGGCCCTGCAGCAATTTCCTTTGGGACTTGGACGACTGAAAGGTCGGGTAGCTGCTGCAGCATATGTTGCCGGCCGCTGCAATAGCCGATCATTACATCGATCGTACCAGCGGTCAGCGCCTCGACCACTGGCTCTTTGACCGGCGCGTTATTCTGCGGGGCGCCGCCAACGATTTTCTGTGCTTTCTGATCAAGGATCAAGAAAGCGCCGGGATGAACCCCGTCGGCGCGATGAAACACGAGCCAAGCGTAATCGCCCGCAGGATCTGCTCTCGGTGTTGACGTGCCGAGCCTCACGGCCGGATCGAGCAAGCGGTCGAGGAAGTTGGTAAGGGTGAGCCCCACCTTCGGGCACGCAAATGCGCACAGCGCATTCCGGGTGAACATATCGACTCGCATCGCGAGACCGTCGGCCGCCAACTTGAGCGGGTGCCCCATATCGGCCGAGGCGAATAGGTCTGCCTTTTCGCCGTTTGCAATGTGCTCGTGCAGAACGCCCGAGGGGACAAAGTCGGCTCTTACCTCTACGCCGGTTTGTATCTGATAGCGGCGTCCGATCTCGCCGATGACCTCGCGCAGGCTGCCTGCCGCCAGGACGTGCAACTGATCCGCACGCACAGAACCCGTCATCGCGACGAGGTTCACCATCATCCAAAGAAGTGCTTTCTTACATTGCATTTCCTGTCCTTATCTCGAATACGACCGGCTACATGGCACAGCCGGGAACTGTTGGCTGTGGCGGCGACGCCGCGTGGCTTTATTTTGGATGAGATGCCGACGGATAAAACAATTGCTCGCCATGAACTGTATATGCGCCGATCGCAGCCTGTCCCTCGGGGGACAGTAGCCATTGCGCGAAGCGGCGAGCGAGGTCTTGCTTCGGCACTGGGTGTTTCGCCGGGTTGAGGAGGATCACATCGTAGCGGTTGAGGAGGCGCGGGTCGCCTTCGACGAGCACGGCGAGGTCGCCCTTGTTGCCGAAGCTCAGCCAAGTGCCGCGGTCGCTGATCGTGTAGGCGTTCATCGCTTGCGCGGCATTTAGTGCTGCCCCCATACCGCCGCCGATGTCGCGATACCACGATCCGCCGCCGGCTTTGACGGGATCGATCTCCGCGACACGCCATAGACGGTGTTCGAGCGCGTCGGTGCCGCTCTTGTCGCCGCGCGAGACAAACGGTGCTCGTGCACTGGCGATCGCCTGCATGGCCGCGACCGCATCATGGGTGCCTGCGATATGTGCCGGGTTGGAGCGCGGCCCGACCACGATGAAATCGTTCCACGCGATCTGCCGGCGGTCGATACCGTCGCCCGCCGCGATGAATTTCTCCTCGGCCTCCGGATCGTGCACCAGAACGAGATCAGCGTCGTCGCGCGCGGCCGTCTGAAGCGCCTGCCCGGTTCCTTGAGCTAGGACGTGCACAGTTATCCCGGTCTCTTTGGTGAAAGAGGGGAGGATGTGCGCGAGCAGGCCAGAATTTTCGACCGAGGTGGTGGACGCGAGGATGATCGATTGCGGAGCCGGCGGATCGGCCGCGATGGTCGCACGGCCTAGCAACGCGACGAACAACGCCAGGAAAAATGGGCTGAGTTTCATCATTTATCCCAAAGCACAAAAGCGCTGGCGCTTACGGTGATGCTAATCCCGATCAGAACGAGGCCAAGCCCAAGTGCCAGCCCCAACTCGCCCTCGCTCGTCTTCAGCACGATCGCTGTTGTCATAATTCGTGTGTAGCCTGCGATGTTGCCGCCGACGATCAAGACTGCGCCGACTTCTGAGATCGTGCGGCCGAACCCGGCCAACACGGCCGTTAGAACAGAGCGGCGGGAGATCGCCAGAAGGATCCGGATCGACCGTAACGGGGTCGCGCCGTCGACACGCAGAGCGCCGCCATATTCTTGCCAAGGCTCCTCGATCGCACGATGCACCAAGGCGGTGATGATCGGCGTGGCAAGGACCGTCTGCGCGGCCACCATAGCGCCGGGTGTAAAAAGAAGGCTAAGCGCACCCAAGGGCCCCGAGCGAGACAACACGAGATAAAGCGCCAGACCGACGACAACCGGCGGCAAACCGAGGAACGCATTCGCGAGCAAGATCAGCAATCTGCGGCCGGGGAAGCGGCAGATTGCCAATGCCGCCCCGCCCGGCAGTCCGAGAACAGCCGCAACGGCAGTAGCGGAAACACTGACCGTCAGGGAAAGTGCGACGATGCGCTTGAATTCAGCCGTCCCGAGCACGGTCCAGACATCATCACCCACCAGTAGCATCGCCTCGACTGCCCGTAAGGTATATTCCTAACCGCTCCTGATGCTCTTCCCCGGATGGGAACGAATGTGACGCCGGTCGCATCAACCGTCAGTTGTGGATCGTAAAAAATATCTCAGTTAATATCAGTGAACTCCATGCAACCCCAAGCAGCCGATCTGGTCGCCGCTGCGCGTCACCTCGGCCCGATGATTCGCGATCGTCGCGTCGAGAGCGAACGCGAACGGCGATTGCCTGCTAGCGTGCTGTCGGCGATGCACGAGGCGCGTCTTTTCCGGATGTACGTGCCCATCGCTTATGGCGGTCTGGAAACCGACCCGATCACATCGATGGAGGTCGTCGAGGCCGTGGGCTGAGGCAGACGCCGCGGCTGCCTGGAACCTTATGATCGGCGCCACTTACGGGATTTGGGCAGCGTTATTGCCGGAGGAGAGCGCGCGCCAGATCTACGGCGCGCCCGATGCCGTGGTAGCCGGTGCCTTGCGGGCTAGCGGCATCGCCCACGCCGCTGCCGGCGGCTACCGGGTCAGCGGTCGCTGGGCGTATGCCAGCGGGATCGAC
>DASQCY010000162.1:0-3738 GCA_035634495.1 Allostellaceae bacterium | reverse complement strand
GCGAGGTCAGGAACAACCGACCTCATGCTGTTTTGCGCCACGTTCTGGTCGTAGACGACGAGGTTGTTGAAAACTCCCATCATCGGCCGTAGTGCCGCGGCCGTCGCTTCCTCGAGGAGCGACATGCTGGCAGGGCTGTCGAAATGAGAGATTTTGAGGATACCACCGGATTTTTGGGCGAATGCCGGGTCACCGGCCGAGCACCCAAGCAGTAGCGTGGCCGCTACTGCGAGCACTCGAAGATCTCGCTTCATTTCCATCTGCCTCCTGTCCGACGCCGATCACGAAATCCGCGATCGGTTCCCTGCAGGCGCGTTTGCTGAGCTCTGATGCAGCACGGCGCTACCGCCTGAGAGATTACCACCTACCGGATGAGAGAGACAGGAGCGGTATCCGGCATCATCACCGTTAGATCGCACCGCCATACCGCAGCCGGCAGACATTTTCGGCGGCTGGATCATGTCGCTGATGGGTTCAGCCGGGAAGATGTAGGCGACCCCGCACGCGGGCGGACGGGTCGTCACCGTTGCCGTCTCGAACATCACTTTCATGCAGCCGGTGCATATCGGTGACACGGTCTTCTGCTATACCGACGTCAGCTGCATCGGGCGAACCTCGATCACGCTCGACGTCGAGGTCTGGCTGCTGCGCCAAGGTCAGGGCGAGCGGGTCAAGGTCACCGACTCCGAGTTCACCTTTGTCGCGGTCCGTGAAGACGGCCGGCCTCCTGAGCTGGCCGCATCCGGGGCCAAAGGCCCGGCACCGCCGGCGCGCAATTTCCATCGCGCGACACATCGGCTGGAGAGCGACGCGATGTGATAATGTGCGCCGGAAGAGGCGCTTTCAACGGAGAGGCCGATGCCGGACCGCATCCTCGTGGTAAACCCCAACTCCACCGATGCCGTTACACAGGGCATCGACGATGCGATGGCGCCGCTGCGCATTCCCGGCGGCCCCGAGATCCGTTGCGTGACGCTCGTGGAGGGACCGCCCGCAGTGGAAAGCCAGAGCGATGCAGACGGGGTAATCCTGCCGCTCTGCCGATTGATCCGTGAGACGGAAGCACACGCCGCGGCCTTTGTCATCGCCTGCTTCAGCGACCCCGGCCTGTTCTCGGCGCGCGAGGCGACCGCGAAACCGGTGCTCGGCATCGCCGAGAGCGGGATCCTGACCGCGCTGACCCTCGGCCACCGTTTTGGCGTGATCTCGATCCTCGCCCGCTCGGTGCCGCGTCATTTGCGCTACATCGCAGCGATGGGGGTCGGAGAGCGGCTGGCCGCCGATCTGCCAGTCGGCCTAGGCGTTCTCCAACTCGCCGATGCCCGCACGACCTTGGCAAGGATGATCGAGACCGGCTGCCGATTGCGCGACCGGCACGGCGCCGACGTTCTAGTCATGGGCTGCAGCGGTATGGCCGCCTATCGCGCCGAACTCGAAGCGGCGGTCGAGATCCCGGTCGTCGAACCGACCCAAGCCGCCGTCGCCATGGCGATCGGGCGCGTCCGCCTCGGTTGGGGCAAGAGCCTAGCTCATTGAGACCGCCGACCTACCCGACCATGCGCACGGACGGGACTTCGCGTGGGATGATCAGGTTGCAGCCGGTGGCGACCTTGATTTCGTCGACGGTGACACCGGGAGCGATCTCGCGCAGCGCCAGACCCTCTTTGGTCACCTCGAAGAGCCCGAAATTGGTGACGACGAGGTTAACCACGCCGCGCGCCGTCGCCGGGATCGCGCAGCGCTCAACGAGCCGCGGGCGGCCGTCGCGCGTCTGATGCTCCATCGCAACAAAGACGTGCTTGGCACACGCCGCCAGATCCATCGCCCCGCCGATGCCGCCGCCCTTTTGCCCCGCCGATATCTTCCAGTTGGCAAAATCCCCGTTCGCGGCGACCTCGTACGCGCCGAGCACGGTCACGTCGATCTTCCCGGAACGGATCAGCGCAAAGGAATCGGCGTGGTGGACGATCGCGGCCCCCGGCTGCAGGGTGACATGCTGGCCGCCGGCGTTGACCAGATGTAGATCCTCTTTCCCCTCCGCGGCGAGCGGGCCATAGCCGATCACCCCGTTCTCGGAATGGAAGATGATCTGCTTGTCGCCGAAATCGAAATTCGAGCACAAGGTCGGGATGCCGATGCCGAGATTGACAATCCACCCGTCGCCGAATTCCATCGCCAGGCGGTTGCACATTTGCTGGCGGCTGAGCCCTTTCGCTCGTTCGCTCATGACCTGACACTCCCTGGACGCTGTGGCCACCACCCGTCAGGCGCCGGCGGGATCTTTATGAGCCGATGCACAAAGATGCCAGCCGTATGCACGTCATCAGGGTCGATCGCCCCGACTGGCAGAATATCTTCCTCGACCTCGACGATCGTGACCCGTGCCGCCATTGCCATGATCGGGTTGAAGTTGCGCTGCGATCTCCGGAACCGGAGATTGCCCGAGGCGTCGGCTTGATGGGCTCTGATGCAGGCATAATCGAGCGGCAGCGCGTGCTCCAACAAGTATTCGCGGCCATTGAAAAAGCGTGTTTCACGGCCCTCGGCAAGCTCGGTGCCGACCGCCGCTGGAGTATAGAACGCCGGGATGCCAGCGCCGGCGGCGCGCATCCGCTCGGCAAGCGTGCCCTGCGGCGTGAGCTCGGCCTCGATTAAACCCTTTTCGACATACTCGGTCAGGACCAGTCGCTGCGAAGCGCGCGTCGGAGCGGTGAAGGCGCAGATAACCTTTTTGACTTGGCCGTTGGCGATCATCTGCCCCATATCGGGCGCGTCGGCCGGCAGGGTGGCACCCCCGCGCGTCGAATTCGATACGCAGGTCAGGTTCTTTGCCCCCTGTCTGGCGACGGCACCGTAGAGGTTGATCGGCATTCCGACCACCGCGAACCCGCCAAAGCCGATCGTGGCCCCGTCCGGGATGTCGCGAACCGCATCGTCAAAGCTCGCATAGATCTTGCTCTTGGCGCTCATTCCCCGGCCCCGGATCTTGTCCTTATTCGCTTCCCATCATGCGGCAGGCGATCAGCGCCGGCAATCCAGCTTCATTTTCTGGCCTCCGTGTAGGGATAAACCATATCGCCGGTCTTGTATTGCGGCGGCGCGAGAATTCTGACGGTTTGCGCCGCGCGGAACTGCTCGACATCGTGCCCCGTGATGCCGTGGTACTGCACCCAGATCGGCCGGGCCTCGGTCCACTCGCCGTCGGGACCAAAGGCGAGGTCCCCCATGATCGTGTGGAACGGGTGGCTGTGCATGTATTCGGCAAGCTTGTCGTTATCGAGAGTTTTGCTCGCCTCGATGGCCTGCCCAAAGACCTGCAGCTCGCTATAGGCGAAGGGCGGTAGGAAATAGCCGAGCAGGTCGACCCCTTCGGCCGGCGCCTTCGCTTGGTATTTCTTGACGAAATCCATGACACCCGGGAACTGCATCGTCGGCACCGGCTCCCACAAATCGACATTGACGATGCCATTGGCCGCCTCGCCGAGCTGCATCTTGATCGCGGCCGCCTGCAGTCCGGCAAGACCGCCGCCGAGCATTTTGGTGTCGAGGCCGAGTTCCCCGACCGAACGGAGGATGCCGACCGTGTCCGACGGATACGAGGAGATGTAGACCAAATCGGGTTGCGCGGCCTGCACAGAGCGAATGATCGGCGTGAAGTCGACCGTGGTCGGCGGATAGGCCCGGTCGTAGACGATGTCGATCCCTCTCGCCTTGGCATGGTTGCGCGCGCTTTCTGCT
>DASQCY010000161.1:0-1846 GCA_035634495.1 Allostellaceae bacterium | reverse complement strand
TTTGCCCAGCTCGGCGCGGCGATCAACGGGCCGAGCTCAACGATTAGCCCGCAGCTCCGCAACATGGTCTCGCAGATGGCGAGCCGCGCCGCTGGCTGCGGCTATTGCATGGCGCACACCGCGCACACCGCCGAGCGCGTCGGCATTGCCGCGGACAAGGAAAATGCGCTGTGGGAATATGAGACGAGCCCGCTCTTCTCCGCAGCGGAGCGCGCGGCGCTCAGGGTCGCCCAAGGCGCCGCGCAAGTGCCGAACGCAGTCACCGACGCCGATTTCGCGGAGCTGAAGAAACATTACAGCGAGCCGCAGATCGTCGACATCGTCGCGGTCATCGCCCTCTTCGGCTTCCTCAACCGCTTCAACGACACGATGGCGACCGAGCTCGAAGCCTCGCCGATCGAAGCCGGCAAGCGCTATCTCGCCGAGCGCGGCTGGACCGTCGGCAAGCACGCGGCGTGACCACAATATCGATGCCGCGCCCGCGCAGTGCCGGGAGTATTATGTTCGCATTCCGAACAACCAAGGAGAGAAAGTAATGGCGCTCGAAGACACATTAAGGGGTATCAGAGAAGCCTCCGCGAAGCGCATCCCAGCGGACAGGGCCGCGGTCATGCATCGTGCCACCGAGGAGCTGCGCGCCTCAGGCATCATGGATCGGGTGATCAAGGTAGGTGACCCGCTGCCGAGCTTCGCGCTGCCAAATGCTTACGGGCAGGAGGTGCGCTCGAGCGAGCTCTTGACCAAAGGGGCACTGGTCTTGACCTTCTTTCGCGGCGCCTGGTGACCCTATTGCAATGCAGAGCTGTATGCTTTGCAGCATGTGACGGGCGCGTTAAAGAAGTTGGGTGCGACGATCTGCGCGATCACGCCGCAGCCGTCGGACGCCAGCCGGCCGCTGATCGAAAAGCATAAAATCAGCTTCGATGTGCTTTCCGACCACGGTAACGAATATGCCGCCAAGCTTGGACTTCGCTTCAATCTGCCGGACGATCTGAAACAGGTCTATTTGAGCTTCGGCAATGACCTCGCCGTTGGCAACGGCGAGGACAGCTGGACATTGCCGATGCCGGGTCGGTTTGTCATCGATGCCGGCGGTATCGTCCGCACAGTCGATGTCGATCCCGACTATCGCTATCGGCCGGAGCCCGAGAAGACAGTGGAGGATGTGAAGGCGCTCAAGTAGGGCCGATCTAAGCGGCCAGTGCATAACATATTCGTGATCGGGGCGCGGCGTAACCAGCGGCGCCGCCCCATCGAACCTCTTGCTGCGGGCTCGAAAGGAGACCGCCGGCAAGAGGGGATTTCAGATGAAACTCTATACCTGGCGTCGCGTGGTCGTGCGCACGGCCTTCGCCACCGCAGTGGCTTTTACTGTGCAGTTGGGGCCGTCGCAGGCGCAGATCAGCGCGACGGGTCTCGACGATGTTCTGCGACCCTCCGAGCATGTCGTTTATACAGAGACGAACGACGTCACCAACGCGATCCTCGCCTTTCGCCGCGACGACGAGGGGCGGCTGACATTATTGTCCGGCGCACCTTTTCCGACTGGCGGCAAGGGCGTCGTCGATTCGTCCTTCAAGCTCGGACCGTTAGACACCGACCAGAACGTCTTGATCGATTATGATCGGCGGCTGTTGTTTGCAGTCAATTCCGGATCGAATTCAATCGCGGTCTTCCGCATTCGGCCACATGATGGTTCACTGGAGCCCGTACGAGGTTCTCCGTTCCCCTCGGGCGGCATAAATCCGGTGAGCATCGGCCTACGGGGCGACCAAATCGTCATCATAAATCAAGAAATGGATCCGGCGCAGAACGTCCCCGGAGCGTTGCCGAGCATCGTCACCCG
>DASQCY010000160.1:0-3442 GCA_035634495.1 Allostellaceae bacterium | reverse complement strand
ACCCAGCGCCTGGTAGACCGGAATGCCGAGCGCCTGCGCCTTGACATCCCATACCGCGATGTCGATGCCGGCAATGGCTTCCATGATGACACCCCGGCGTCGGCTTTCATCAGCCTGGGTGATGCCGCGCTTGAGCGCCGGTCTGCTACGCGAGCCGTTGAGCATCTTTTCGTAGATCCGCTCGGAGAACATCGGATCCTCATCGACGCATTCCGTCGCGAGCTCATGCTCGACGATGGCGGCAACGATCGGCGGCGTGCCGAGAGCGGCACCAATGCCGGTGAGCCCGTTGTCTGTTTCGACGCGGATCAAGGTCGCATTACTCTTGACCTTGGTTCCAAGGTCGGTCCGGTGACGCTTTTCCTCCGGAACCGGCGCCGACATCGGAATCGCGGACACTTTGACGTTTTTCATGGGTGTCCTTCCCTGGTCAGTCGATCCTGTCTCGGTGAAAGGATCGAGCCACTCCCTAAGCTACGCTCCTCGACCAGCCAAACCCCCCGGATGTAGAACGGCATTAAGGCCTGCGGCCGCTTCCCAGCCGCGGCCGGTTGAGTTTACTAGGCGAGCCCAAGCTTTGATCGGGCATCGAGATCGTCGAGCATCCCGAAAATCCGGTCGTTGTGGGTGTCCTTGTCGTAGAGGCCGTAGAGGGTGCCGGCGAGCCGCACGGGTCGCCCGAGTAATAGCGCTCGTAAAAGCTGCTGGCGGCCGGCGAATGACGGGACCGCAGCTTCGACGGCGAGGCGGTACAATTTGATGCGCGTCTTGCGGCCGAACTCGTCGGCCACTGAGGCGAAGGCAGTCACAGAGATGTTCCTGAAACAGGGCTGCGGCCGAACATTCGACAGGTTGCGTCCATCTTGACTATTCCGCGTCGACGGAGCGCTGCATCCGCCGCAGCGCTGCGAACCAGCAGGCCAGACGGACCTGAGGGATTGTCGATGACATCGGATAGCGGACCCGAGCGGAAATTCTGGCAGATCGCGCTCGCCGATCTCGAGCGGCAGCTCGGAGCCGGCCGAGACGGCCTCAGCTCCGCCGAGGCCGCCGCCCGCCGGCTACGCTATGGCCCTAACATCCTGGAAGAGCGGCAGCGTCTGTCTCTCCCGCTCAAATTCCTCAGTCGGTTCCACAACCCGCTGGTGATCATTCTGCTCGTGGCGGCAGCGATCTCGGCGCTGACCGGCGATCTCGCCAGCTTCATCATCATTTCGACAATCGTGCTGATGAGCGCGGTGCTCGATACCGTGCAAGAATACCGCGCCGAAGAGGCCGCCGAGCATCTCAAGGTCTCGGTGGCGCTCAAGGAGCAGGTCTTGCGCGACGGGCAGGAGATCACCCTGCCGGGGCAGGATCTCGTGCCCGGCGATGTCGTGCTGCTGGCCGCCGGGGACCTTGTTCCGGCGGATGGTCGTCTCCTCGAGGCCAGGGATTTTTTTGTCAACGAGGCATTACTGACGGGCGAGTCCTACCCGGCGGAAAAACACGCCCGCGATGGAGGGATCGACAGCCCGGAAGTCGCCAGCGCCACGAACGCCGCCTTTATGGGCAGTTCGGTGATGAACGGTTCGGCCCGGCTGATGGTCTGCGATACCGGCCATGCAACCCAGCTCGGCCAGATCAGTAGCACATTGCGGCGGGCGTCGCCGCCCTCCGCCTTGGACCAGGGCACCCACAGGTTCGGCATGTTGATTGTCCGCTTTACCGAGATCCTCGTGCTGTTTGTGTTGCTGATCAATTTGCTGTTCCACCGGCCCTGGCTGCAGAGCTTTCTGTTCGCCGTGGCCCTCGCTGTCGGGCTGACGCCCGAGCTCTTGCCGATGATCGTCTCGGTGACGCTCGCGCGCGGCGCCATCCGCATGGCGAAGGCGCAAGTGATCGTGAAGCGGCTCGGCGCGATCCACGACCTGGGCAGCATGGACGTGCTGTGCACCGACAAGACCGGGACGCTGACCGAAGCCAAGATCAGTCTCGCGCGGCAGGTTGCGCTCTCTGGCGCCGCCAGCGAGCACGTGCTCGACCTGGCCTGGCTGAATAGCTATTTCCAGGCCGGATTGAGAAACCCGCTCGATACCGCGATCGTCGAATCCGGGCCGCCGCGCGGCGCGGGCTGGGCGAAGATCGACGAGGTGCCGTTCGATTTTCAGAGACGCCGCGTTTCGGTCCTAGTCGAGCACGAAGACCGCCGCCTGCTGGTCACCAAGGGCGCGCCCGAAGATGTCATCAAGCTCGCGACCCGGTACGAAGAGCCCGGTCAGCCCGCGCTTCTGTCGCTTGACGAGGCGGCGCGGACCCGCGCTGCGAGAGTCTTCGACGGGCTCAGCGCGGACGGATTTCGCGCACTCGGTGTCGCCTGGCGCGAGCTCGAGCCCGACCGTGCGGTGGCAACGGTGGCCGACGAACGAGATTTGATCTTTGCCGGCTTCGTCGTCTTTTTCGATCCGCCAAAAGCAAGCGCGGGGGCGGCCATCGCCGCGCTTGGGGCCAAGGGTGTCGGCGTCAAGATCCTCAGCGGCGACAACGAGCGCGTGACCCAGCATGTCTGCGCCGAACTCGGCATTCCGATCACCGGGGTGCTGACCGGCACCGAGATCGAAGCGCTCAACGACGAAGCGCTCGCCGCGCGGCTGGAAGAGACGAACCTGTTCTGTCGGGTCTCACCCGCTCAAAAGAACCGCATCATTCTTGGGTTGAGGCACCGCGGCCATGTCGTCGGCTTTCTCGGTGACGGCATCAACGACGCGCCATCGCTGCACACCGCCGACGTGGGCATTTCAGTCGACAGCGCGGTCGATGTCGCGAAGGACGCAGCGGACATCATTTTGCTGGAGCACGATCTCGGCGTTCTGGAACGCGGCGTCACCGAAGGGCGCCGCGCCTTTGGCAACATCATGAAGTTTATCATGATGGCGATGAGCTCGAATTTCGGGAACATGTTTTCGATGGCCGGGGCGACGCTGATCCTGCCATTCCTGCCAATGCTGCCGGAACAGATATTGCTCAATAACCTGCTCTACGCCGTCTCGGAGATGCCGATCCCGCTGGACGAGGTCGACAGCGAGATCACCGAGAAGCCCGAGCATTGGGACATGCACTTCATCCGCAACTTCATGCTGGTGCTGGGGCCGGTGAGTTCGATCTTCGACTTTCTGACCTTCGGCCTGCTGCTGCTGGTGTTTCACGCCAATGAAGCGCTGTTCCAGACCGGTTGGTTCATCGAGTCGCTAGCCACCCAGGTGCTGGTCATCTTCGTGCTGCGCACGCGGCGCAACCCGCTGAAGAGCCGCCCGCATCGCCTCCTCGCAACAACCTCCGTTGTTGTGGTCGTGCTCGCAGTTGTGCTGCCGTTCACGCCGCTCGGAGCGTGGTTCGGCTTTGTTCCGCCCTCTGCCGCCTTCCTCTTAGCAATTGCGGGGCTGACCGTGAGCTACCTGCTGCT
>DASQCY010000159.1:0-2071 GCA_035634495.1 Allostellaceae bacterium | reverse complement strand
CTGTCACCCGCCACCTCGAGCGCGTAGTGCTCGCTGCCGCGGCTGAGCATGCTCGCCGGGACCCCGACCGTCGCGGTCTGGTCGCGCAATGCCTCGATCGGCGTGCCGGCGGCTATCCGGCCATAAAGGGGCAGCTCCGCGGCCGCAACATCCGGGGCGACCGGCGCGCCTGGCAGCGAACCTGTAAAATCTCCGCGGATCACGGTCGGCGAGAAGCGGCTGCGTTCGCTGGCCACCCCAGCGGCGCTTTCCTCTGGCAACTTTACCACCTCCAAGGCCCGGGCACGATGCGGCAGCCGCCTGATGAATCCGCGCTCTTCGAGGCCGCTGACGAGGCGATGAATGCCGGATTTTGATTTGAGGCTCAGGGCGTCCTTCATCTCGTCGAACGACGGCGAGATGCCTGTCGCGGTCAGTCGCTGGTTGATGTAGAGCAGCAGCTCGCGCTGCTTCTTGGTCAACATGGGACCCCCAACTCTGCGATGTGGAACGAATCCTAAACACTGGAGGTCTGTTCTACTTGCGTTCGCACCTTTCGTCAAGCACCGCAAAGCGGGTCAGATCGGCAGCACCGCATCAGGAAACCGGACGATCGGAACCATTGTCCCGGCGGCGATAGCAGGGGCGTGCGGCGAGCGGACCACCAGGCAATCGGCCTCGGCAAGCAACCGCATCATCGAGCTGTCCTGCACCTCGAAGGGGAACACCTCTAGCGTGCCGTCGGCGGCGCGCACGAGCCGCGAACGCAGATAATCCTGCCGCCTGTCGTTCTTGGGAAGCGCCACACCGAGACGGGCGGCTGCCCCAATCCCCGGCTCCGCGGCTATGCCGCTCAGTCGGTCGAGCGCGGGCTTGAGAAAGAGCAGCGCGCAGACCACAGTCGAGACCGGATTGCCGGGAAGGCCAACCATCGGCGTTCCGCGGTAGCGTCCGACCATCAGCGGTTTGCCCGGCCGCATCGCGATCTGCCAGAAATCGAGCTCGAATCCGTCGACCGCGAGCGCCTCGCGCACTAGATCGTGCTCGCCGACCGAAACCCCGTCGGTCGTCACCAGGAGGTCGACCCCACTCGTTGCCGCGGCCATTTGACGAAGTGCCGCCGGATCGTCCGGGGCGTTGCCGGCCAATACCGGCACGCCGCCGCAGGCCGCGACAAAAGCGGCGAGCGAAAGGCTGTTCGAGCTGACGATCTGATGCGGCCCGATCGGGTCGCCGGGCATCACGATTTCGTCGCCGGTCGAAAGGATGCCGATGCGCGGGCGGCGATGGGCAAAAAGCCAGGGTCGGTTCATCGCCGCCAGCAGGCCGATGTCGCGCGCGGTGAGCCGCCGACCCGATCGCAGCAAGACCTCGCCTTCGGCGAAATCGAGCCCCTCGCGCCGGACGTAACGGCCGCGCGGCGCACCTTCCAGCACCCGGACCCGGTCGCCGTTGCGTTGCGTGTCCTCCTGGATGACGATCGTGTCGGTGCCCGCCGGCAGCGGAGCCCCGGTGAAGATGCGGGCCGCTTCGCCCGCGCCGACATGCCCGCCGAACCCGGCTCCAGCCGGCACCTCGGCGACAATGTGCAATTCGACCGGGATCGCCGCCAGATCGTCGGCGCGCACCGCATATCCGTCCATTGCCGAGACCGCGAAGGGCGGCTGCGTTCTGCGCGCCGCGACGTCCTCGGCAAGGACGCGACCGAGCCCGTCGACCAGCGAAATTTGTTCCGGCGGCAGCGTCATCAGCGGTTCGAGCAGACGCGCCAGCGCTTCTTCGACGGAAATCACGGCTCTGCCTCCCAATCCCCCGACCGGCCACCCGATTTACGTAAAAGCCGCAAATCGGTGATCACCATCCCGCGGTCGACGGCTTTGCACATGTCGTAAACCGTCAAGGCCGCCACGCTCGCCGCGGTCAGCGCCTCCATCTCGACCCCGGTGCGCCCGCGCAACCGGCAGGTCGCGGTGATCTCGACCGCCGAGCGCTCGGGCGCACAGGCGAGCTCGACGCTAACCGAAGTGAGGGCGAGCGGATGGCACAGCGGGATCAGCTCGGCGGTGCGCTTTGCGGCCATGATGCCGGCGAG
>DASQCY010000158.1:0-2174 GCA_035634495.1 Allostellaceae bacterium | reverse complement strand
TAGGGCGCGATGATGGACGTCGGGAGTTGGCTGCGGGGCCTTGGCCTCGAAAGGTATGAGGCGGCATTCCGCGAAAATGAGATCGACGAGACGGTCCTGCCGAGTTTGACGGCAGACGACTTGAAGGATTTGGGCATCGGTATTGTCGGACATCGCCGAAAGCTTCTTGACGCCATCGCTGCCCTCCGCGCTGATGCAAACACGAAAGTACCGCTTTCCGACACTCTTCCGACAATCGATAGGTCCCTCAAAGACGCTGCCGAGCGCCGTCATCTCACTGTGATGATTTGCGACCTGGTGGGCTCGACGGCGCTTTCGGCCCGCCTCGATCCTGAGGACTTGCGCGGAGTGATCGGTGCTTATCACACTTGCATCGCGGAGGTCATCGGTCGCTATCAGGGCATCATCGCCCGCTACATGGGCGATGGCGTTCTCGTCTATTTCGGCTATCCCCAGGCGCACGAGGATGACGCCGCGCAAGGCGTGCGCGCCGGGCTCGCGCTGGTTGACGCTGTAGCTAATCTGCGGACCGATTTCGACGCCGCGCTGAAAGTGCGCATTGGCATCGCGACCGGCACGGTGGTGGTGGGCGATCTGATCGGCGAAGGCGCCGCTCAGGAAGAGGCGGTCGTCGGCGAAACGCCGAACCTCGCGGCGCGCCTGCAAGCGGCCGCCGAGCCGGGTACGGTGGTGATCTCCGCGAGTACCCGCCGAGTCACCGGGGGACTCTTCGAATACCGCGATCTCGGCCCAGTCGCGCTCAAAGGCTGGACCGAACCGACGCCGGCTTGGCAGGTCGTGGGCGCGAGCGAAGCGGCAAGCCGCTTTGAAGCGCAGCACACCACCAGACTGACGCCGCTGCTCGGGCGCGACGACGAAATCGAGGTGCTCTCGCGCCGCTGGCGCGATGCCACGCAGGGCGAAGGTCGTGTCGTGGTGCTGACCGGAGAGCCTGGCATCGGCAAGTCGCACATTGCGCTTGCGTTTCAAGAGCGGCTGCAAGCCGAACCACATATCAGGTTGCGCTACTACTGCTCGGCGCATCACACCAACAGTGCGCTGTTTCCTTTCATCGGTCAGCTCGAACGAGCCGCCCGCTTCGAGCGCGGCGACGCGCCCGCCGAAAAGCTTGCCAAGCTCGAAGCCCTGCTCATGCAATCCGGCGTTAATGCGGTGCATTCGGTCCCGATTCTGGCCAACCTTCTGTCGCTGCCGCCGAGCGAGCGCCACCCCCTGCCGGAATTGAGCCCGCAGAAGCGCAAGGAGGCAACGTTGGCGGCGCTTAGGGGGCAGCTCGAGGGCCTCTCGGCGCGCCAGCCGGTGTTGGTGGTGTTCGAGGATGCCCATTGGATCGACCCGACCTCGCTGGAGCTGCTCGCGATTATGGTGGAGCGTCTGCCGCAGCTTCGGGCGTTGCTACTGATCACCGCGAGGCCGGAGTTCACGCAGCCTTGGCCGGGTCATGCGCATGTGACGATGCTTCCGCTGACGCGCCTGAATCGGCGTGTCGGGTCGGCAATCATCGAGCGGATCGCGGCCGGCAAGACGCTTCCCGAGGAGGTGACGAACCAGATCCTCGCCCGCACCGATGGGGTACCTCTGTTCCTCGAGGAGCTGACCAAGACGGTGCTCGAAGGCGGGCTGCTGCAGGAGCGAGACGGCCATTATGTGCTCGACCGTCCGCTGCCGGCGCTTGCGATTCCGACGACGTTGCACGACTCGCTGATGGCGCGGCTCGACCGATTGGCGCCGGTGAGGGAGGTGGCCCAGATCGGCGCCGTGGTGGGTCGCGAGTTCTCCTACGAGCTGCTGAGTGTCGTAGCGGGGCTGCCCAAAAAGAAACTGGATGAGGCCCTTGCCCAGCTGGTTGAATCGGAATTGGTATTCTGCCGGGGCGAGGTGCCGCAGGCGATCTACACCTTCAAGCACGTGCTTGTGCGGGATGCCGCCTACTCCGGGCTTCTGAAGAGCCGACGCGCGCAGCTGCACTCCGCGATTGCGAGCGCGGTCGAGCAGCGGTTCCCGGAAATCATCCAAGCTGAGCCGGAAACCCTGGCGCACCATCTCATGGAGGCGGGAGTGAACGAAAAGGCCGCGGGGTATTGGCTGCAGGCCGGGAAGAACGCCGCCATGCGCTCTGCCAACCTCGAGGCCATCGCGCACTTGCAGCGAGG
>DASQCY010000157.1:0-2314 GCA_035634495.1 Allostellaceae bacterium | reverse complement strand
GCCGCGCGGCTCGAAAAGCTGAAAACGCTCCAGCAAATCCTGCATCTCGCGCCGCCACCGCCTATGTAACGCTGAACTCCCCTTCCGGCGGCGCGGCCAATCGGCGTGATGCGCCGATGAGGCAGAGGAGCGTTGGCGCGGAAGGGGCGACCCGATGGGCCTTCGCGAGATTTCGGTCCGGTGCTGCATTGTCGGAGGGGGCCCCGCCGGGATGATGCTGGCGTTGTTGTTGGCCCGAGCCGGGATCGCTGTCCTCGTTCTCGAAAAGCATGCCGATTTTCTGCGTGACTTCCGCGGTGATACGATTCACCCGTCGACGCTCGAGGTCATGCATGAGCTCGGCGTCCTCGAAGAATTCCTGCAGCGACCCCATCAGGAAGTGCGTACGCTCGGCGCACAGATCGGCGACGTCTTTTTGCAGCTCGCCGATTTTACACATCTCCCGACCCATTGTCGGTTTATCGCCTTGATGCCGCAGTGGGATTTTCTGAGCTTTATCGCCGAGCAGGCAAAACGCTATCCGGGTTTCCGGCTCGAAATGGAGGCTGAGGCAACCGCTCTGACCGAGGAGGCCGGACGCGTGACCGGACTTCGCGCGGAGACCCCACAGGGCAGCCTGACCGTTCGCGCTGATCTGGTCGTTGGTGCCGACGGGCGCCATTCGATAGTGCGCGAACAAGCAGGCCTCGCGGTCGCCGATCTCGCTGCTCCGATGGACGTTCTGTGGATGCGCTTGTCGCGGCGTCCAACCGATCCCGGGCAAACCTTGGGCCGGGTCGATGCCGGCAGGATCTTCGTGATGCTCAATCGCGAGGACTATTGGCAATGCGCATACGTGATCCCGAAGGGAGGGTTCGATCAAATACGCCAGGGCGGCTTGACGGCCTTCCGCGGGGAGATCACGCGCCTTGCCCCCTATCTCGGCGATCGCGTCGGTGAACTCGACGATTGGTCCGACATCAAGTTGTTGACTGTCGCTGTCGATCGCCTTCGGGTTTGGCACCGGCCAGGCTTGTTGTGTATTGGAGATGCGGCTCACGCGATGTCTCCAATCGGCGGTGTCGGGATAAATCTGGCTATCCAGGACGCCGTTGCCGCCGCCAACATCCTGGCCCCGCGCCTGCTGCAAGGATCCGCGGGTGAGGACGCTCTGCAGGCGGTCCAACGCCGTCGGGAGTTCCCGACTCGCGCGACGCAGCGCCTCCAGCTGCTCGTCCAGAACCGGGTGATTGGGCGCGTTCTTCAGAGCACCGGAAAACCGTCGCCGCCGCTGCTGCTGCGGCTCCTCGGGCATTGGCCGTTACTGCGCCGTATACCTGCCCGCCTGATCGGCATCGGGTTTCGCCCCGAGCATGTCAAGCTGCCAGCCGCGGCGTGAAGCAGGGCAGGGGTTCGCCCTCTACACTTCTTGCGACATTGGGGCGGAGTGGTTCCTGCGGGCCTGGGGTCTTATAGTCGCAGGCGTGGCGCTCGCGGAGGCACGGATGATCTCGATCATCGATTACGGGCCGTACTTTGCCGGCGCGCGCGGAGCTCTCGAGGGTGTAGCGGTCGATGTTGCCCGCGCCTGCGAAAATGTCGGGTTCTTCTATGCGCTGAACCACGGCGTCTCCGACGACACGATCGATCGGGCCTTTGCCGCGTCGCGTCGGTGCCACGCCTTGCCGCTCGAGCAAAAGCTCGCGCTCAGGCTGGACGACAACAATATGGGCTACCTGGCGATCAACGCCTCGATACAGGGCGCCTCGGCCGTGCACAAGCAACCCGGCTGCCCGGCCTGCGTGCCGGCATAATGGCCTATTTCGACGCATTGCGCGCAATGTGCCACCGGATGCTCCCGCCCTTTGCCGTGGCGCTCGGCCTGTCCCCGATTACTTCGCGCCGTATTTCGCCAACGAAGCCCACGCCAATCTGCGTTTTCTGCACTATCCGCCGCAGGATACCCTTGAAGACAATACGTTCGGTCAGGCGCCGCATATCGACAACAGCTTCGTGACTGCGCTCGCACGAACCGAGGTGCCCGGGCTTGCGGTCCGCCTGCCGTCGGGCGAATGGTTTGCCCCTCCGATCCTCCCCGGGACCTTTCTGATCAATCTCGGCAACATCATGCGGCGCTGGTCGAACGACCGCTTCCTGTCGACACCCCACAGCGTCATCAACGATTCCGGCACCGGCCGCTATTCGATCGCTTATTTCCACACTCCCAACCCGGACGCGGTCATCGAGTGCGATCCCACTTGCACCGGCGCCGATAACCCGCCTCGCTACCCGCCGGCCGTTTACCGAAACCTTGTTCTCGAATTTTATCGGGCGA
>DASQCY010000156.1:0-1619 GCA_035634495.1 Allostellaceae bacterium | reverse complement strand
TGCGATCGTCGAGCCGAACGTCACGTTCGGCCCCGGTGTCACGGTGGGGGAAGGGGCGCGCATCTGTTCTTTCTCGCATCTCGAAGGTGCGGCAGTGGGGGCGGGCGCCCGGGTCGGCCCGTTCGCCCGGCTGCGCCCGGGAGCGGTACTCGAGGACGAGGTGCACGTCGGCAATTTTGTCGAGGTCAAGGCGGCTCGGCTCGGCGCCGGCGCCAAGGCCAATCACCTCAGCTATATCGGCGACGCCGAGGTCGGAGCACGCACCAACATCGGCGCCGGCACGATCACCTGCAATTACGACGGTTTCAACAAGCACCGGACGACGATCGGCGAAGGCGTCTTCATCGGCTCGAATACCGCCTTAGTTGCGCCCGTGACAGTCGGCGACGGGGCCTACGTCGCGGCAGGCAGCGTCGTCACCCGCGAGGTGCCGGCGGATGCGCTGACGATCGCGCGCGGTCAGCAGGTCGACAAGCCGGGGCGCGGCGCCGAGATCCGCTCGCGACTGCGGCGCAAGAAAAGCTGATGTGCGGTATCGTCGGCATCATCGCCAAGGAGGCGGTAGCCGATGGCCTCCTCGAAGGACTGCGGCGACTGGAATACCGCGGCTATGACTCGGCCGGCATCGCCACCCTGGTCGATGGTCGTATCGAGTGTCGGCGCGCCGAGGGCAAGCTCGTCAACCTTGCAAGGAGGCTTGACCGCGAGCCGGCGCAAGGGGTGATCGGCATCGGCCACACCCGCTGGGCGACCCATGGTCTGCCGACCGAGACCAACGCCCATCCGATCTCCACCGACCGGGTCGCCGTCGTTCATAACGGCATCATCGAGAATTTCCAGGCATTGCGCCATGAGCTGACGGCCCTCGGCTACACTTTCCGGACCGAGACCGACACCGAGGCCGTGGCGATCCTGACGACGCATTTTCTGAAGCAGGGGCTGTCGCCGCCGGACGCGGTGGCGAAGACCTTGGCGCGGCTTGACGGCGCTTTTGCGCTGGTCTTTCTGTTCGCCGGCGAGCACGACCTGTTGATCGGCGCCCGCCGCGGCAGCCCGCTCGCCATCGGCTATGGCGAGGGCGAGATGTTCCTCGGCTCGGACGCCCTGGCGCTGGCGCCGCTGACCCGCCGCATCACCTATCTCGAAGAGGGCGACTGGGCGGTCGTAAGCTCGCGCGCGGTCAAAATCTTCGACGCCGCGAACAACGAAGTCGACCGCCCGATCCGCGAGGCCGCCGCCTCGGGAGCGCTGATCGGCAAGGGCAACTACCGCCACTTCATGCAGAAGGAGATCTTCGAGCAGCCCGCGGTCATCGGCGACACCTTGCACGCGCTCGTCAACCCAGCGACCCGGACCGTGCATCTGCCCGAGCTGCCCTTTGCGCTGGGCGGGCTCGACCGGATGACGATGATCGCCTGCGGCACCGCCTACCATGCCTGCGTCGTCGCCAAGTACTGGCTCGAGCGGATCGCCCGCATCGCGGTCGAGGTCGACATCGCCTCCGAGTTCCGCTACCGCGCCCCGGCGATGCCGCGCGGGGGTGCGGCGATCTTTGTCTCGCAATCGGGCGAGACCGCCGACACGTTGGCAGCATTACGTTATACCAAGGCGCAAGGCCA